>NZ_DAWEMK010000116.1:2372-3345 GCF_052362415.1 Paratractidigestivibacter sp.
GTCCTCGGCCGCGAGCGCGAAGTCGATCTCGGCGCCCTCGGAGCGGCCGATCCAGTTGCGCTGCTGCGCCTTGACGTTCTCGGGCCAGCCGTCGAGCTGGTCGAGGTCGTCGAGGAGCTCCTGGGCGTAGTCGGTGATCTTGAGGTACCACTGCGAGAGCTCGCGCTTCTCGGGCACGGAGCCGCAGCGCCAGCACTTGCCGTCGACGACCTGCTCATTGGCAAGGACCGTGTTGCAGGAGGGGCACCAGTTGACCGGCGAGGTGCTGCGATAGGCCAGGCCCTTCTCCCACATCTTGAGGAACATCCACTGGCCCCACTTGTAGTACTCGGGGTCGCAGGTGTTGAACATGCGGTCGTAGTCGTAGGAGAAGCCCATGCGCTTCATGGTCTTGACGGCCTGGGCGATGTTCTGGTGGGTCCACTTGCCCGCCTGGGTGTTGTGCTTGATGGCGGCGTTCTCGGCGGGAAGACCGAAGGCGTCGAAGCCCATCGGGTGGAGGACGTCGAAGCCGCGCATGCGCGCCTGGCGCGCCATGGCGTCGCCGATGGTGTAGTTGCGCGCGTGGCCCATGTGGAGGTCGCCCGACGGGTACGGGAACATCTCCATCACGAACTTCTTCGGCTTGGCGGGGTCCTCATCGGTCTTGTAGAGCTCCGTGTCGGCCCACGTCTTCTGCCATTTGGTCTCGATGGCCTCGGCGTCGTAGGCCGGGACCTCGAAGGTGCTTTTAGCGTCGTCGCACATGAAAGCGCTCCTTTGCCTGCTCATACGGTAACTTATTGATTGTAGCAGGCATCGTGCGCCGTATTGCCCCCGTCGCTCGCAGGTTACAAAGTCGGGCTAGTTCTGGAGCTCCTTGCTCATCGCGTTGTAGCCGATCATGACGGCCCAGACATAGGCGCAGGTCTTCGGGATCATCAGCATGCCGATCATGGGAACCGCCTCGGCCCACAGCACGACCGGGATGTAG
>NZ_DAWEMK010000116.1:3355-5234 GCF_052362415.1 Paratractidigestivibacter sp.
CCACATCCAGCCGAAGGCCTCGTCACCCTTCTCTTTTGCGCTGCGATAGAACAGCACGATGACGAGGATGCCAAGAAGGGCGAAGGGGATATTGCGGTAGATGCCCCAGATGAGCGGCGAGTGGTCGCAGAGCCACTGGTTCTGCGGCATCATGCACAGGATGACACGGATGGCCGCCAAGGCGTACACAGCCGCGGTGAGCGACTTTTTGCCCTCAACCTCATAGCGCTCGCGCCACACGTAGTAAAGAAGGACGTAGAACACCGTCATGGTCACCGAAGTGATCCACTTGCCGAGACCCAGCTGGAAGGCGAAGGAATCGAGGCCGGTGGTGCACAGGGCGAGCGCGCGGGGAACGAGGTGGAAGGAGTCGCCCGCGCCGAGCACAACCGCCATCCAGCCGAAGAGCTCGAACTGGCGCGAGCCCTTGGCTCCGCGGATCATTCGAACACCGACGGAAAGAACCGTCGCAAGGTAGCAAATATCAAACAATGTTTCGACGATAGCCTGCATCAGATTCTCCTAACCGAATAAGTTGAACATTGTTCATTTTGGTGGCGAAAAAAAGACCCGCCTGCTCGCGGGTGCTTTTTCAGTAGATGGTTCGACGCACGATCTCCAGAACCGCAGAGGAGTCGAAGTCCTGCCTCACAGCAGCCGAGAGCATAAGCGAGAAGAGCACCTGAGCGAAGGCGTCTGCCGTAAGGTCCCCGGTAAAGGCGCCCGCGCGAACCTTCGGGTCCCGCAGCAGCACCGCCTTAAGCTCGTCGAGGATGTGCAGCCATGCCTGACGCATCTGCCGCTTGCCGTCCGCCGCGTCCTGTTGCATGAACCCCAGCGAGTGGTGCGTAAAGAAGCCCGGGTATCGATCGCAGCCGTACCCGAGCTGCCCGAACATCCACTTGACGCACGAAAGCGTGTCCGCAAAGACGGCCTCATCGTCCGGACGATGGAAGATGTCTTCCCAGACGCTCTCGACGGTGGCGCTCACCAGGGCCGACTTCGACTCGAAGTAGTTGTAGATGGAACCCACCGAAACACCGCAGGCGGCGGCGACCGAGCGGATATTGACCGAAGCCCATCCGTTCTCCTGGATAAGCTCGCGGCTCTTCTTCAAGATCTCCTCTTTGGATGTAACGACCGTGTTCATCGTGCCACCTCCAATGTGAACGATGTTCATTTTGATCTTATCGAGCTCGCTGTCAATACGGATTCCTGTCGCCTTCAAAGAGTCGACAAAAAGCCCCGGGGCCGCAAGGACCCCGGGGCGATGTCAAACAATGGTTTTCGAGTTTGCCTTAGCGGTAGCTCACGCTCTGGTGACTCTGGTCCTTGACGACGACGTCGTGGGCGCCGCCCTCGACGATCGAAACGGAGGACACCAGCGTGAGGCGAGCCTTCTCCTGCAGCTCGGGGATGGAGTTGGCGCCGCAGTTGCACATGGTCGATTTGACCTTATAGAGCGTGCTGTTGACGCCGTCGTGCAGGGTGCCGGCGTAGGGCACGTAGGAGTCGACGCCCTCGACGAAGCTGAGCTTCGCCGCGCCGCCGAGGTCGTAGCGCTGCCAGTTGCGGGCGCGCGCCGAGCCCTCGCCCCAGTACTCCTTCATGTACTGGCCGTTGACGTTGACGCGCTCGGTCGGAGACTCGTCGAAGCGCGCGAAATAGCGGCCGAGCATCATGAAGTCGGCGCCCATGGCCAGCGCGAGCGTCATGTGGTAGTCGTAGACGATGCCGCCATCGGAGCACACAGGGACGTAGACGCCGGTCTCCTCGTAGTACTCGTCGCGGGCGCGGCAGACGTCGATGAGCGCGGTCGCCTGGCCGCGGCCGATGCCCTTGGTCTCGCGCGTGATGCAGATGGAGCCGCCGCCGATGC
>NZ_DAWEMK010000117.1:0-885 GCF_052362415.1 Paratractidigestivibacter sp.
CCGACGGACTCCTTGGTGACGACGACGCGGGTGACGTCGAGGTCGGAGGGGACGTCGAACATCGTGTCCTGCAGCGTCGACTCGCAGATGGCGCGCAGGCCGCGGGCGCCGGTCTTGCGGGCGAGCGCCTGACGGGCGATCTCGCGAAGGGCGTCGGGCTCGAACTCAAGGTCTACGCCCTCGAGCTCGAAGATGCGCTTATACTGCTTGACCAGCGCGTTCTTGGGCTCGACGAGGATCCTCACGAGATCGTCCTCGGTGAGCTCCTTGGTCGTGGTGATCACGGGCAGACGGCCGACGAACTCGGGGATCATTCCGAACTTGTGCAGGTCCTGGGGCATAACCTCGCTCATGAGGTCGATGGAGTGCTCATCGACCTTGGTCGTGAGCTCGGAGTTGAAGCCGATGCCCTTCTTGCCGATGCGGTCGGCGACGATCTTGTCGAGGCCGACGAACGCGCCGCCGCAGATGAACAGGATGTTCGTCGTGTCGATCTTGATGAGCTCCTGCTGCGGGTGCTTGCGGCCGCCCTGGGGAGGCACGCTTGCGATGGTACCCTCAAGGATCTTGAGCAGCGACTGCTGCACGCCCTCGCCGGAGACGTCGCGCGTGATCGAGAGGTTCTCGGCCTTACAGGCGATCTTGTCGATCTCGTCGATGTAGACAATGCCGACCTGCGCGCGCTCGACGTCGCCGTCGGCGGCGGTGATGAGCTTGAGCAGGATGTTCTCGACGTCCTCGCCGACATAGCCGGACTCGGTGAGCGAGGTGGCGTCGGCGATGGCGAAGGGCACCTCGAGGAAGCGCGCGAGCGTCTGCGCGAGGAGAGTCTTGCCGGTGCCGGTCGGGCCGAGCAGCAAGATGTTGCTCTTCGCGATCTCGACG
>NZ_DAWEMK010000117.1:895-5212 GCF_052362415.1 Paratractidigestivibacter sp.
TCGACGTCCTCGGCGGAGGAGTCGACCTCGGCGTTGCCGGAGAGGATGCGGCGGTAGTGGTTGTAGACCGCGACCGACATGGCGCGCTTGGCGCTCTCCTGGCCCATGACATACTGCGAGAGCTCGTCGTAGATCTCGTGAGGGGTCGGTACCTGGCTCATGGGCAGGCTATCGGCGACCTCGAAAGCGCCCTCGTCGTCCGCGGCGCCCTGGCCCATCATGTCCATGCATGCCTGGAGGCACTCGTCGCAGATGCAGACGCCGTCCTGGCCAGCGATGAGCTTGTTCACCTGCGAGCGGGTCTTGTGGCAGAAGGAGCAGCGCATCTCGTCGTCGGGGCCGCCATAACCCGGGCCGCCGAAGCCCGGGAAACCGTAACCGCGGTTGTAACCGTCGTTGTTAGAGGGCATCTGCTACTCCTGGGAAGCCGGGTCGTTACGGGAAGAGATGACCTTGTCGACGAGGCCGTACTCGCAGGCCTCTGCGGCGCGCATGTAATTGTCGCGCTCGGTGTCCGCGTTGATGCGGTCGATCGGCTGGCCGGTTGCGTCGGCGAGCATCTGGTTGAGCTTCTGGCGGATCCAGCGGGTCTCGTCGGCGACGATCTGGATGTCGGTCTGCTGGCCGGAGACGCCGGAGCTCGGCTGGTGGATGAGGATCATCGAGTTGGGGAGGCTCAGGCGCTTGCCCTTGGCTCCGCAGGCCAGGATGGCCGCGCCCATGGAGGCGGCCATGCCCACGCAGATGGTCGAGACGTCGGGTTTGATGAAGTTCATCGTGTCGATGATGCCGAGGCCCGCGTAGACGTCGCCGCCGGGCGAGTTCACGTAAAGCGAGATGTCCTTATCGGGGTCCTGGCTCTCGAGGAAGAGGAGCTGCGCGATGACGAGGTTCGCGGAGTCGCGGGTGACCTCCTCGCCGAGGAAGACGATGCGGTCGTTGAGCAGTCGGGAGTAGATGTCGAAGCTGCGCTCGCCGCGCGGGGTCTGCTCCACGACATAGGGAATCAGGGGGATGTTCGTCGGGTTGTGCATATACCCTCCTAGAGGTTGTACACGAAGCCCCGAGCGGGCCGGATGCTCGCTCGGGGCTGACAAAGCTGGTGCGGATCGAGCAGGTATGCTACTCGGCGTCGGCCGCCTCGGCCTCGGCGGCGCGCTCGGCCACCTCGTCCTTGACGGTCACCTTGGCGTTCTCGACCAGCCAATCGAGGGCCTTGGTACGCTTGATGGAGTCGCGGATGGCCGGGAGGCGGCCCTCCTTCTTCCACTGCGCGACGGTGGACTTGACGTCCTTGATGCCGGCGCGGGCGAACTCGTTGTCGACGTCCTCATCGGAGGCCTCGAGGCCGAGCTTCTCGGCGACGGCGTCGAGGGCGAGGGACTGACGGGCACGCTCGTCGGCCTGCTCGTGGAGATCGGCGATGAAGTCGTCGGACTTCACTCCGCGGGCGCGCAGGTACATGTCGAGGCTGATGTTCTGGCGCTGGAGCTGGGCCAGGAACTCCTGGGCGAGCTCGTTGAAGATCTCGTTCTTGTAGTTCTCGGGGACCTCATCGAGCTTGACCTGCTTGCCCATGGCCTCGACGACGCGGTCCTCCTTGAGGTCGGGAAGCGTGTGCTTCTTGTCGGCCTCGATCTCCTCCTTGACGGCGGCCTTGAAGGCGTCGACGTCGTCATAGCCGAAGGACTTCTTGACGAGCTCGTCGGAGAGCTCGGGGACGACGGCCTTCTTGATGGCGTTGAGGGTGACCTTGACCTTGAAGTCGTGCGAGAGGGTCTCGCCGTCGTGCTCGTGGCTGTGGGTCCACTCGACGTCCTTGGTCTCGCCCTTCTTCATGCCGACGATGCCGGCCTGGAGCTCAGCGGGGACCTGCTGGCCGTTGAGGAAGACGGTCTTGTTCTCGCCGGCGAGGTGGCCTGCGCCCTGAACGTCCTCGATGGTGACGTTGACGATGTCGCCCTCGGCGACCTCGCGGTCCTCGTCGGTGTCCTCATAGGTGGTCTGGTAAGAGAGGAGCTGCTTGATCTGCCAGTCGACCTCGGCGTCGGTGGCCTCCTCGGGGGGCATGTTGACCTCGGGGGCGTCGTAGCTCTCGAGCTCGACCTGCGGGCGCACCTCGACCTTGACGTTGGCCTTGTACTCGGAGCCCTCGACGAGGAGCTCGGGCTCGTCGCCGAACGAGAGGCGGCCGACAGGGGTGACGTCCATCTCCTCGAGCACGGCGGGCTCGAGGGAGTTGAGGAAGTCGTTGGTGGCCTGGGCGATGACGCCCTCCTTGCCCATCATGGCGTCGATGACGGGACGGGGAGCCTTGCCGCGGCGGAAGCCCTGGAACTTGTACTGCTGGGCGATCTGCTTGTAGGTGTTCTTGATGGCGGCATTGACGTCGGAAGCGGCGACGGTGACCTCGGCGGTCAGCGTGTTCTCCTCGCGCTGCGGCTCGGTGACGGTGATGTTCAACGTTCCTCCAGTGTCTCGTGCTCTGGCGGGCCTTCCCCGCCAGCTAGTTCCTATGTTGCTGCGATGGTGCGGGCGAAAGGACTCGAACCTTCACGGAGTCTCCCCCACTGGAACCTAAATCCAGCGCGTCTACCAGTTCCGCCACGCCCGCAGTGGTCGCACAGCCGTCCAATAATAACAAATTACGAGAAAAACCCCAAACGACATGGGATTTGCACAGAGGCGCGCCGCCGTGGCGAGGAGGCCCCCGCGCACGGTCGCGCAGGGGCCTCCAAAGACAAGTAGGGCTGGTGCTGATCCGGCGGGCTCAACGAGCCTGCGAAGAGTCTTGCAGGGACTAGCGGGCCTGGGGCAGGTCCTGCAGGGCATATACGTCGAGCGGGCCTTGGCGCAGGGCGCTGATGGCCTGGACGAGCGCCACCGCACCGGACATGGTCGTCGCCATGTCGATGCCGCGGCTCACGGCCTCCGAGCGCAGGACGGCGCCGTCGCCGCGGGAGCGGTGCCCGTGCGGGGTGTTGACCATGAAGCTGATCTTGCCCTCGGCGAGCATGTCCCCGATGTTCGGGCTCGCCTCGGATATCCTCCTGACGACCTCGCAGGGGATGCCGGCGGCCTTGAGAGTCTTTGCCGTGCCGCTCGTGGCCACGAGGTCGTAGCCCAGGTGCAGAAGCGAGAGCGCCACAGGGGCGATGGAGCGCTTGTCGCGGTCGCAGACGCTGAGGAAGACGGTGCCGGACTGCGGGACGTCGTAGTCGATGGCCTCGCGGGTCTTCGCGTAGGCCTTGGGGAAGGTCACGTCAAGGCCCATGACCTCGCCCGTGGACTTCATCTCGGGCCCCAGGGTGACGTCGGCGCCCGGGAAGCGACTCCAAGGCATGACGGCCTCCTTGACGGCGTAGTAGCCGCGATCGGCGTCCTCCGATGGCAGGCCGAGGTCGCGGATCTTCTCGCCGCTCATGATGCGCACGGCGTACTTGGCGAGGCTCACGCCCGTGGCCTTGGACGAGAACGGCACCGTGCGGCTCGCGCGCGGGTTCAGCTCGATGACGAAGACCTGCTCGTCGCGGACGGCGTACTGGACGTTCAAGAGGCCGCGGATGTGGCACGAGAGCGCGAGCTTGCGGGTGGTCTCGCGGATCTTTGCCACGATGGCGTCCGAGAGCGAGAAGGGCGGGAAGCAGCAGGCGGAGTCGCCCGAGTGGATGCCGCACTCCTCAATGTGCTCGAGGACCGCGCCGACGTAGCACTCCTCGTCGTCGCACAGGGCGTCGACGTCGAGCTCGATGGCGTCCTCGAGGAAGGCATCGAGGTAGACCGGGTGGTCAGGGCTCACCTTGGTGGCCTCTCCCATGTACTTCACGAGGTCGTCGTCGTCGTAGACGATGCCCATGCCGCGGCCGCCGAGCACATAGCTCGGGCGGACGAGCAAGGGGTAGCCCACGCGGCGGGCGACGGCCTTGGCGTCGGCCACGGTCTCGGCGGTCGACGAGGGCGGGTAGGCGATCTCGAGCTTATCGAGCAACGCGGCGAAGCGGTCGCGGTCCTCGGCGAGGTCGATGGCCTCCGGCTGCGTGCCCATGATGGGGACGCCCGCGGCCTTCAAGCGCTTGGCGAGATTGATGGGGGTCTGGCCGCCGAGCGTGACGATGACGCCCTCGGGGCGCTCGACCTCGATGATGTTCATCACGTCCTCGAAGGTCAGCGGCTCGAAGTAGAGTCGGTCGGAGGTGTCGTAGTCGGTGGAGACGGTCTCCGGGTTGCAGTTGACCATGACGGTCTCGTAACCCTTGGCCTCCAGGGCGTAGGCCGCGTGGCAGCAGCAGTAGTCGAACTCGATGCCCTGGCCGATGC
>NZ_DAWEMK010000118.1:0-1426 GCF_052362415.1 Paratractidigestivibacter sp.
CCCTTTTGTGCCTATATCAAAGACGGCGGCCAACCGGCGAGCGCAAACGGCGCCGAGGTCAGGGGCCTGTCCGTCTTTTACTCAGCGGGGCAGAGCGAAAGCGCGGCCTCGTCGGCGACCACGACGCAGTTGGTGTGCAGCTGCAGGATGGAGGCGGGGCAGCTCGGGGTCACGGGGCCGAAGCACATATCGCGAACAGCCTGAGCCTTCTTCTCACCGTTGGCGACGACGAGGATCATATGCGCATACATGATGGTCTGGACGCCCATGGTGTAGGCCTGGCGCGGGACATCCTCCTCCTTCTCGAAGAGGCGGGAGTTGGCCTGGATGGTGCTCTCGGTGAGGTCGACGCAGTGGGTGCCGGCGCTGAAGTGGTCGTCCGGCTCGTTGAAACCGATGTGGCCGTTGTTGCCGATGCCGAGGAGCTGCAGGTCAGGGTAGCCGGCCTCGGCGATCATGCGGTCGTAGTTCTTGCAGAAGGACTCGGGGTCCTTGGTCGCGCCGTCGGGCACGTGGGTCTTCGCGAGATCGATGTTCACGTGGTCAAAGAAGTTCTTGCGCATGAAGTAGTGGTAGCTCTGCGGGTCGTCGTCGGAAAGCCCCACGTACTCGTCGAGGTTGAAGGTGCTGACCTGCGAGAAATCGACGTCGCCCTTCTCGTACCACTTGATCAGCTGCTGGTAGGCGCCCATCGGCGTGCTGCCGGTGGCGAGGCCGAGGATGCATTCGGGCTTGAGGATGACCTGGGCCGAGATGATGTTGGCGGCCTTGCGGCTCATGTCCTGGTAATCCTTGGCGCGAACGATCTTCATGCTTACTCCTTCTTTTGCGTGACCGCCAGGGCGCGGCCGCGAAAACGATAAGAGAAAGACCCGCCGCGTCGAGGCCCCTGCCCGTCCACAGCTAAAAACTATTGTGCGCGATGTTTCGCCTGTTAACTGGCTCATTTTTATGTTACCAGCCGAACGGTGCGCGGGCGGCGGCGAGGTCGGTCGGCGCGGGCTTACCCCACCTTCGCCGCGAGATCCGCGAGCGCGCGGGCGCGGTGAGAGATGCGGTTCTTCTCGTCGAGCGAGAGCTCCGCCATCGTGCGGCCCGGGACATCGTCCGGCCAGAACAGCGGGTCGTAGCCGAAGCCGTTGGACCCGCGCAGCTCATGGCCGATGACGCCGGGGCAGTCGCCGTCGCCGCGCAGGACCTCGTCGCCGCGTACGAGCACGACGGTCGAGTGGAAGCGCGCGGTCCGGTCGGCGTCCTCCACGTTGGCGAGCTCGCGCAGGAGTTTCTGGTTGTTCGCTCCGTCGTTGCCGTGCTCGCCCGCCCAGCGCGCGGAGAAGATCCCCGGCGCGCCGTCGAGCGCGTCGACGCACAGGCCGGAGTCGTCCGCGACGGCCAGCTCAAGGCCCGTCTCGGCCTGCGCGGCGCG
>NZ_DAWEMK010000118.1:1436-5200 GCF_052362415.1 Paratractidigestivibacter sp.
GGCCTTGATCAGCGCGTTCTCGTAGAAGTCGGAGCCGTTCTCCTCGGGGTCGGGGAAGTCGCCGAGCTCGCCGAGCGCCACGAAGCGCACGTCGGGCATCACGCGCGAGAGGATCGTCTCGATCTCGACGACCTTGTGCGCGTTTCCGGTCGCCACGACCACGGTTTTCTTGTCCGCCATGTTTTCCTCCTTGTTTGGGCCGTCAGTCCCTGAATCCGGTCACGTCGTTCTGGATGGCCACGAGGCGCTCGATGGCCGCTTGGCCCATGTCGAGGAGCCCGTCGAGCTGAGCGCGGCTGAGCGTCGAGCGCTCGCCCGTGCCCTGCACTTCGACGATGCCGCCGGCGTCCGTCCCCACGAGGTTCAGGTCCACGTCCGCGTGGCTGTCCTCGGAGTAGTCGAGGTCGAGAAGCGCCTCCCCGCCGACGATGCCCGCCGAGATCGCGGCGACCTGACCGGTGAGCGGCAGACGGTTGAGCTTGTTCGCGCGGACGAGGCCCATGAGCGCGTCGTGCAGGGCGACCCAGGCGCCGGTCACGCTCGCCGTTCGGGTGCCGCCGTCCGCCTGAATGACGTCGCAGTCGAGCGTGACCGTGATCTCGCCCATCTTTTCCATACGGACGACGCTGCGCAGGCTGCGGCCGATCAGGCGCTCGATCTCCATGCTGCGGCCCTTTCGGGCGCCGTACTCCCGCTTTGACCTGCGCTCGGTTGACGCGGGGAGCATCGCGTACTCGGCGGTGACCCACCCGCAGCCGTGGCTCGCGCGGCGCCATTTGGGCACGCCTTCCTCGACGGTCGCGCAGCACAGAACGCGCGTGTCGCCGAACTCGGCGAGGCACGAGCCGTCGGCTGTCTTAATGATGTCGTTCGTGAGCTTGATGGGCCGCATCTGGTCCGCGGCGCGGCCATAGCTGCGCTCGCGCGGCGCTTCGGGGGTAGTCATGCTTCTTGCCTCCCTACAAAGAAGCCCCGGACCGCGCTCGCGGGCCGGGGCCGGCTATCCTATGGTGGGCGATGAGAGGTTCGAACTCCCGGCCTTGTGCGTGTAAAGCACCTGCGCTAGCCGCTGCGCCAATCGCCCAGACCAAGCCAGTTTACCATACGTTCCCTCCCACCCTCACTGGGTGACAGTCATTGCGTGCAGCATCCTGTGACACCCATCACTGGGTGACAGTCATTGGCTGATGGGTGTCCCAAAAGTGCTGCACGCAATGACTGTCACCCAGTGTTGGGCGGCTTATACTGGAGCGCATGGATACCTTGACTTTATCGCAGCTGGCAGGCGAGCTGCGCGCGCACGACATCGCCTGCGAGGTCCACGCCCCGACCACCACCGACCCCGTGATCACCGGCGCCGCCTGCGACTCGCGCGCTGTCCGTGCGGGCGACATCTTCGTCTGCAAGGGCGCCGCGTTCCGCCCGGCGTTCCTCTCGTCCGCGCACGAGGCGGGCGCCGTCGCCTACCTCGCCGACGCCGTCAAGCTCCCCGAGCTCGCGGCCGCCGAGCCCGCGCTCCCCGCCCTCACCGTCGCCGCCGAAGACCTGCGCCGCGCGATGGCCATCGCGTCCGCCGCCGCCTTCGGCCGGCCCGACCGCGACCTGCCCATCATCGGCATCACGGGCACCAAGGGCAAGACGACCTGCGCTTATATGGTCCGCTCCATCGTCGACCACGCCCGCGGAAAGGGAACCTGCGGCATTATCGGCACCGTCGAGACCTACGACGGCATCGAGGACGGCCCTTCTCGCAACACGACGCCGGAAAGCCCCGACCTCTGGCGCCATCTGGCAAACGCCTGCGACGCGCAGCTCGGCGGCCTCGTCATGGAGGTCTCCAGCCAGGCGCTCAAGTACGACCGCAGCTACGGCGTCGACCTCGCGCTCGGCTGCTTTCTGAACATCGGCCTCGACCACATCAGCGCGGTCGAGCACAAGGACTTCGAGGACTACTTCAGCTCAAAGCTGCGGATCTTCGATCAGTGCCGCAGAGCGGTCGTCAACCTCGACTCCGATCACGCCGACCGCATCCTCGAAGCCGCCCGCTCGGGCTCGGCCGACCGCGTCCTGACCTTCGGCCTCAACCGGCCCGAGGCCTATGCCTGGGCCTCCGACCTCCAGGCCGACGAGACGGGCATCCGCTTCGCCCTCCACCTCGGCGAAGAGGCGCGCCCGGCGTCCCTCCCCTTCCCCGGCGACTTCAGCGTGAGCAACGCGCTGTGCGCCGCCATCTGCGCCGAGGAGCTGGGACTTTCCATCGACCAGATCGTCGCCGGCCTCGCCGTCACACACGTCCCCGGCCGCATGGAGTTCTACCGCACCGACGACGGCCGCGTGACCGCCGTCGTCGACTACGCGCACAACCGCATGGCGTTCGACTCGCTGCTGTCCGCCATTCAGGGCAGCTTCGCCGATGCCGAGAAGATCGCGGTCTTCGGCGCGGTGGGCGGCAAGGCCGTCGAGCGCCGCCGCGACCTGCCCGAGGTCGCGGCAAAGTACGTCGACCGCATCGTGCTGACCACCGACGACCCGTGGACCGAGGACCCGGCAGACATCTGCCGCCAGATGGAGGAGGCGCTGCCCGCGGGCTTCCCGCACGAGACCGTGCTCGACCGCGAGGCCGCCGTCGCGCGCGCCTTTGACCTCGCAAAGAGCTGCGGCCGGCGTGCCGTGGTGCTCCTTCTTGCCAAGGGATCCGACGCGACGCAGCACGTCGCCAACGGATACGAGCACGTCGAGACGGACTCCGCGCTCGCCGCACGCCACATCGCGGAGCTGAATTCGCGCTAGAGAAAATCGTCCACTTGCTGAACCCTGTAAAATTGGCGCCTGTAAAGGGGCTCTAATTTATAAGAATCGCGATTCTTTATAAATTAGAGCCCCTTTTTGCTCCCGTTATTAATATGAATGGCCTGATTCCGAATCTAGGAAGAAGAACGACAACATCGACGCAAAGAAACCCCGTCGAGCGCGAAGCTCGGCGGGGTTTCCAGACTTTACGCTACTAAGCGAGGCTTAGAAGTCGATGTCCGTGTCGTAGTAGCAGGCCTTGAGGATCTTCTCGAAGTCGGCAGCCTTGGTCTCGCGCGGGTTCTCCGGCGTGCAGGCGTCCTGCTCGGCGTTCGCGGCGATCTCGGGAAGCTTGGCCAGGAACTCCTCCTCGGAGACCATCTGCGGGTTGTCGGCGTCGACCTTGACGCCGCCGTTGGCGTAATCCTTGATGGACTGCGGGATGTTGAGCTGGTCGTTCATGTCGCGGATCTTCTTGACGAGCGCGGCGATGAGCTCCTCGTTGGTGTTGCCCGGAAGGTGCAGGATCTCCTTGGCGACGTAGGCGTAGCGCTCGGCAGCGCGCGGGTCCTTGGAGTTCCACTGGATGGCCTTGCCGAGGTACATGGCGTTGGCGGCACCGTGGATGATGTGGCCGTTCTCGAAGGCGGCGCCGGTCTTGTGCGCCATGGAGTGAACGATGCCGAGCAGGCCGGACGAGAAGGCGATGCCGGCGATGCACTGGGCCTCGTGCATGTGCTGGCGAGCCTCATGGTCGCCAGTGTAGGACTTGGGCAGCCACTCGACGATCTCGCGGATGCCGTGGAGGGCGTTGGCGTCGGTGAACATGGAGGCGCAGGTCGAAACGTAAGCCTCGAGGCAGTGGGTCAGGGCGTCCATGCCGGTGTGGGCGCAGAGCTTGGCGGGCATGCTGTAGGTCAGCTCGGGGTCGACGATGGCGACATCAGGGGTGATGTTGAAGTCGGCCAGCGGGT
>NZ_DAWEMK010000119.1:0-5182 GCF_052362415.1 Paratractidigestivibacter sp.
CCCCACAGAATGGGCCTCTTGGAGCCCTCTTTTGTAAAAATGCGCGATCTCGGCGGGTATGCGGTAGCTCTCTCTTTGTTTTCGGTGGGCGGTTGCGTAAAGCCGGTCGCTTCTCTTTTCGTATTTTTGTCTTGTGACGAACGTATACTCAGGAAGGCCTAGAAGAAAGGAATTCCTATGAGTTGGTTCGAGCCTTCTTTTGCGTATCAGATCTATCCGCTTGGGCTTTGCGGTGCTCCTCACGAGAACGACGGCGTTCTCGTGCATCGTCTTCGTAAGCTCATTGACGACGGCTGGATCGACCATATGCAGAGGCTCGGAGTCACATGTCTCATCTTGAACCCTGTATTCGATAGCCTCAGTCATGGATACGATACGAGTGACTATACGAAGGTCGACTGTCGCCTAGGGGATTCCGATGACCTGAGGGCTGTGGTCGCTGCTTGCCATGAGGCGGGTATCCGAGTTCTTCTTGACGGAGTGTTCAACCATGCGGGACGCGGTTTCTGGGCGTTCAAAGACGTGCAGGAGAAGCACGGGGACTCCCCTTTTGCCAGCTGGTTCGAGATCGACTGGGGCGGGAACAACGAGTGGAACGACGGCTTCTCGTATTCCACGTGGCAGGGCGTTCCTTACTTGATTAAGCTCAACCATCATTCAAATGAGCTGAATGAGTATCTTGCCGATGTGATTCGCGGATGGGAGAGCGATTACGGCATCGATGGCCTGAGGCTCGACGTTGCGTATTGCCTCGATCGGGGATTCCTTGCCTACCTTCGCCGGATTGCCGACGAGATCTCGCAGAAGCGTGGGGATAAGTTCCTTCTCCTTGGCGAGACGATGTTCGGCGACTACAACCTTTGGATGGGCGATGAGCTGTGCGACACCGTCACGAACTACGAGGCGTATAAGGGACTCTGGTCCTCGATGAACTCCTCGAATATGCATGAGGTCGCCTATGCGCTCGAGCGTCAGAGCGGAAGCCACCCGTGGGACCTCTACACGGGTAAGCATCTGTTGGACTTCGTGGACAATCACGACGTGCCGCGCATCGCGACGAAGCTTGAAAACAAAGACCTGCTCAAACCGCTCTACGGCCTGCTCTTTGGTATGGCAGGCGTACCGTGCGTTTACTACGGGAGCGAATGGGGGATCGAGGGCGAGCAGAACTTCGGAGACTATGAGCTTCGCCCGGCGCTCGAGGAGCCTGAGTGGAATGACCTTACAGACTGGATCTCGGGCCTGGCAAAGGCGCGCGCTCAGAGCAAGGCCATCATCTGGGGCTCGTATGAGCAGCTGGCTGTTCAGCCGCTGCAACTCGTATTCCGCAGAACATTCGAGGATGAGCGTGTGATCGTGGCAGTCAACGCTTCGGCGGAACCGGCAGTGATGCACTTCGATGCCCAGTCGGGAATCGGCATAGATTTAATCTCCGGGCAAACGCATGATTTCGGCGGGGGTTCGGAGCTCGCCCCCTATTCGGTTTGCTATTGGAAATGTGAATAGCAACCGGGTTTCCCATTAAAATTCGTTTATGTTAACCGTTTACTGGACTATAACCTACCGATCACCTGATTTATACTAGGCAAGCGTAGGGTTAAACCGTGCGTAGATGCGTGCGGATATTCGAAGGGAAACGCGATGAAGATTCTGTTCTACGGTACCGCGAGCTACGACAAGGACTCCTTCACTAAGGAGCTCAAGGATTACCCTGAAATCAAGATCGACTTCATCGAGACCAACCTTACTCCGATGACTGCCGCCCTCGCCCGTGGCTATGACGCCGTCTGCGCCTTCGTTAATGCCGACGCTGGTGCCATGACCCTCGAGATTCTCGCCGGCTTCGGCGTCAAGCTCGTTCTCATGCGCTGCGCTGGCTTCGATGCCGTCAACGTGCCTGTTGCTGAGGATCTCGGCCTTAAGGTCACCCGTGTTCCCGCATACTCGCCCGAGGCCATCGCCGAGCACGCTATGGGCCTTGCCCTTTGCGCCAACCGCCGCATCCACAAAGGTTACATCCGTGTCCGTGAGAATGACTTCAACCTCGAGGGCCTCGTCGGCGAGACCCTGCACGGCAAGACCGCCGGCATTATCGGCACCGGTCGCATCGGTGCTGCGCTCTGCCGCATCTGCAAGGGCTTCGGGATGAAGGTCCTCGGCAGCGACCTCTACCCGAACCAGAAGCTCGTCGACGACGGCATCGTTGACGAGTACGTTGACTACGATGAGCTCTACCGTCGCAGCGACCTGATTTCGCTGCACGCCTTCCTTAACGAGCAGAGCCGCCACATGATCAACGACGAGTCCATCTCCAAGATGAAGGACGGCGTCATCTTCGTGAACACCGGCCGTGGTGGCCTTGTCGACACCCAGGCGCTCATCCGCGGCATCCTTTCCGGAAAGATCGGCGCCGCCGGCCTCGACGTCTACGACGAGGAGGGCCCGAACGTCTACCAGAACCGCTCCGGTGAGATTGTCGACTCCGTCACTTCTCGCCTGTGCTCCTTCCCGAACGTCGTCATGACTTCTCACCAGGCGTTCTTCACCAAGGAAGCCCTCGGCGAGATCGCGCGCGTCACGCTCGACAATGCCCGCGCGCTTGCCAACGGCACTGATTTCGTCGACCGTTCGGTTGTCTGCTAAACAAAGCTATTCGACACGCCTGAGTGCCTGTTCAACGAAACCCCGAGCCAGTAGAAAGAGGAAAACATGGCTTACAGCAAGAAGACCAAGATCGTCTGCACCATGGGTCCGGCCACCGAGGACGAGGAGGTCCTGCGCCAGCTCATCCTGCACGGCATGAACGTTGCCCGCTTCAACTTCTCGCACGGTTCCCACCAGTACCACCGCTCGATGATCGAGAAGGTCCGCCGACTCTCCGCGGAGCTCAGCATCCCCGTAGCCATCCTGCTCGACACCAAGGGCCCCGAGATCCGCACCGGCCTGCTCGAGGACGGCAAGAAGGTCACCGTCAAGACCGGCGACACCCTCGTCGTCACCGCCCAGGAGACCACCGAGGACTTCCACGGCACCGCCGAGCACATCTCGCTCGACTACCTCAACCTCCCCTCTGAGGTCGAGAAGGGCTCCATCCTCCTGATCGACGACGGCCTCATCGGCCTCGAGGTCGACCACGTCGAGGGCCAGGACATGTACTGCATCGTGACCAACGGCGGCGAGATCGGCGAGAAGAAGGGCGTCAACGTCCCGAACGTCAACATCGGCCTCCCCTCCGTCACCGCCCAGGACCGCGCCGACATCATGTTCGGCTGCGAGCTCGGCATCGACGCCATCGCCGCCTCCTTCATCCGCGACGCCAAGGCCGTCGAGGAGATCCGCAACATCTGCGTCGAGATGGGCGCGCCCAATGTCATGATCTTCCCGAAGATCGAGAGCGCCCTCGGCGTCCAGAACTTCGACGAGATCCTGCACGTCTCCGACGGCATCATGGTCGCCCGTGGCGACCTCGGCGTCGAGGTCCCGGCCGCTCAGGTCCCGCACATCCAGAAGACCATCATCAAGAAGTGCGCTGAGCACTACAAGCCGGTCATCACCGCTACCCAGATGCTCGACTCCATGCAGCGCAACCCGCGCCCGACCCGCGCTGAGGTCAACGACGTCGCCAACGCCGTCTACGACGGTACCGACTGCGTCATGCTTTCCGGCGAGACCGCTGCCGGCAAGTACCCGGTCGACGCCGTCAGCACCATGTCTGACATCTGCAAGGAGACCGAGAAGTACATCGAGGAGAACAAGAACTACTACGACCGCCACGGCGTCCGCAACGTCAACGGCGCGACCGGCTTCGCCGCCGTCGAGATGTCCGACCGCGTGAACGCCAAGTGCATCATCGTCCCGACGCACTCCGGCCGCTCCGCTCGCCTGGTCTCCAAGTTCCGTCCCGCCAAGCCGCTCTACGCCATGTCCCCCTCCGAGGAGGCCGTGCGCCGCACCTGCTTCTACTGGGGCGTCTACTCCTTCCGCACGACCGAGCAAGGCTCGCTCACGGGCACGCTCTACAACGCGCTGACCACCGCTAAGCAGAACAAGGTCGTCGAGTCCGGCGACATCGTGGTCCTCACCGCCGGCGACCCGCAGACCTCGCCGCGCCAGGGCGACTACACCACCTCCACGAACCTCGCCATGATCGCCCAGGTTCAGTAAGAGCTTATTCTTAGGTAAGCTAGCGGCCCCGCCCACTTGGACGGGGCCGTTTTTTATCTGTGGTGCGGCACTAGGCACCGCTTGCTTTTGTCGCCGTGGCGCTATGGGGTAGAATACTGAAGCTTTATAGGCGCGGCCGGCACGGCAACCTTGATGAGCCCTTGCCCTTCTCCTGGGAATTATGATCGGGCATCAATCTGCCGGCCGCAAAAAAGAGAACCCAGGAGGGGGAATCGAATGAAAGAGTATTTGTCTTCATCCGACGATGTCCTGCGCGAGCAGAACACCGATGCCGAAGGCGGCCTGAGCTCCGCCGAGGCGACGAGCCGACAGGCCAAGTTAGGCCCGAACAAGCTGGAAGAGGCCGAGAAGACCCCGCTCTGGATCCGCTTCTTCCAGCAGATGGCCGACCCCATGGTCATCATGCTGATCGTCGCCGCTATCATCAGCGCCGTCACGGGCGCCATCCAGGGGGAGATCGACTTCGCCGACGTGATCATCATCATGACGGTCGTCATCATCAACTCCGCCCTCGGCGTCATCCAGGAGGCCAAGAGCGAGGAGGCCCTCGCCGCCCTGCAGGAGATGAGCGCCGCCCAGTCCAAGGTCATGCGCGACGGCAAGCTCGTCATGTTGCACTCCTCCGAGCTCGTGCCCGGCGACATCGTCCTTCTGGAGGCCGGCGACTCCGTTCCCGCCGACTGCCGCGTGCTCGAGAGCGCGATGATGAAGATCGAGGAGGCCGCCCTCACCGGCGAGTCCGTGCCTGTGGAGAAGCACACCGACGCCATCGCCCTCGACGGCGCCGACGACGTGCCCCTGGGCGACCGCAAGAACATGTGCTACATGGGCTCCACCGTCGTTTACGGCCGCGGCCGCGCCGTCGTCGTGGGCACCGGCATGGACACCGAGATGGGCAAGATCGCGGGCGCCCTCACCGAGGCCAAGGAGGAGCTGACCCCGCTGCAGGTCAAGCTCGACGAGCTCTCGCACATCCTGACTAAGCTCGTTATCGTGA
>NZ_DAWEMK010000120.1:0-4134 GCF_052362415.1 Paratractidigestivibacter sp.
GCGTCGCCGTGGGGGTTGAGCTTCATGGTCTGGCCCACGATGTTGGCGCTCTTCTGGCGCTCGCCCTTGAGCAGGCCCATCTTGTACATGGTGTAGAGCAGCTTGCGGTGCGAGGGCTTGAAGCCGTCGATCTCGGGGAACGCGCGCGAGACGTTGACGCTCATGGCGTAGGGCATGTAGTTGACCTCGAGCGTCTGGGTGATGGGCTGCTCGGTCACCTCGGAGTGCAGTCCGATGACGTTCTCGTCGTTCACGTGCTTCTTTTTGGGCTGAGCTTTGGTCTTTTTCTTTGCCACGATTTCCTCTGTATACGTGCGTCGGATCGATTCTTTGGGGAGGGGGAGGCCGCGCCGCGCTGGGGTTCCCGTCCGGCGCGGGAGCATGCGCTACTGCAGGTCGAGCTGGTCCAGGTACTCCTTGCCGTGCTCAGCGATGTGGCGCTTGCGGCCCTCGTCGTCGTTGCCCAACAGCAGGTTGAACATGGTCTCCATCTTTGTCACGTCCTCGGGCTCCACCTTGATCAGGCGGCGGGTCTCGGGGTTCATGGTGGTGAGCCACATCATGTCCGGGTCGTTCTCGCCCAGACCCTTTGACCGGTTGATGGAGCACTTCTGGTCGCCGATCTCCTTCAGGATGCCGTTCTTCTCGAGGTCGGTGTAGGCGAAGTAGGTCTTCTCTTTGCAGTTGATCTCGTAGAGCGGCGACTCGGCGATGTAGACGTAGCCCTCGTCGATGAGCGTGGGGACCAGGCGGTAGAGCATGGTGAGGATCAGCGCGCGGATGTGGTAGCCGTCGACGTCGGCGTCCGTGCAGATGATGACCTTGCTCCAGTTGAGATTGTTTAGGTCGAAGGAGCCGAGGTTCTTCATGCGCTTGTCCTTGACCTCGACGCCGCAGCCGAGCACGCGCAGCAGGTCCATGATGATCTCGGACTTGAAGATGCGCGGGTAGTCCTCCTTCAGGCAGTTCAGGATCTTGCCGCGGACCGGCATGACGCCCTGGAACTCGGCGTCGCGCGAGGTGCGGATGGCGCCCGCAGCCGAGTCGCCCTCCACGATGTAGACCTCGCGGAGGGTCTTGTCCTTGGAACGGCAGTCGATGAACTTCTGCACGCGGTTGGCCATGTCGGTCTTCTGCTGCAGGTTGGTCTTGATGCTCTGGCGGGTCTTCTCGGCGTTCTCGCGGGAGCGCTTGTTGATGAGGACCTGCTCCATGATCTTGTTCGCGGCGTCCTTGTTCTCGATGAGGTACGTCGAGAGGCGCTCCTTGAAGAACGCGGTCATGGCCTGCTGGATGAAGCGGTTGTTGATGGCCTTCTTGGTCTGGTTCTCGTAGGAGGTCTGGGTGGAGAAACAGTTGGTCACGAGCACCAGGCAGTCCTGGACGTCCTGCCACTTGATGGAGGTCTCGTTCTTGTTGTACTTGCCCTGGGACTTGATGTAGGCATCGATCGCGCTGGTGAAGGCGCTGCGGGCCGCCTTCTCGGGCGAGCCACCGTTCTCGAGCCAAGAAGAGTTGTGGTAGTACTCCTGCATTTGGAAGGTACGGGAGAAGCACATGCAGGCGGTGATCTTGACGTTGTAGTCGGGCAGGTCCTCGCGGTCGCGGCCGCGGCGGTCCGCCTCTACAAAGAAGGGCTCGGTGAGGTAATTCGCGCCGACCTTCTCGAGCACGTAGTCCTCGATGCCCTTGGGATAGCAGAAGTCCTCCTCAGAAAACTCGCCGTCCTCGCCCTCGATGCGCAGGCGGAAGGTCACGTTGGCGTTGACCACAGCCTGGCGACGCATGGTCTCGCGGTACCACTCGTCGGGGATGTCGATCGAGGTGAAGACCTCGAGGTCGGGGCGCCACTTGATGGTGGTGCCGGTGCGGTCCTCGTCTGAGGGCTCTATCTGCAGCGCTTTTTTCTTCGCGCCTACGACCTTGCCCTTCTTGAAATGCAGGGAGTATTTGTTTCCGTCGCGCCAGACCGTGACGTCCATGTACTCGGAGGCGTACTGGGTCGCGCAGGAGCCTAGGCCGTTGGTGCCGAGCGAGTAGTCGTAGTCGCCGCTTCCGTTGTTGTCGTACTTGCCGCCGGCGTAGAGCTCGCAGAAGACGAGCTCCCAGTTGAAGCGCTTCTCGGTGGGGTTCCAGTCCAGCGGGCAGCCACGGCCGTTGTCCTCAACCTGGATGGAGCCGTCGGAAAAGGCCGTGAGGGTGATCAGCTTGCCGTAGCCCTGGCGGGCCTCGTCGACGGCGTTGGACAGGATCTCGAAGGCGGCGTGCGCGCAGCCGTCGAGACCGTCCGAGCCGAAGATGACGGCGGGGCGTAGTCGGACGCGCTCCTCGTCCTTGAGCTGTCTGATGCTGTCGTTACCATAGTTCGCGGTGTTCTTTGCCATGGTTGCTTTTCGGTGTTCCCTCTCCTGCGCCTCAATCGTTCAGATAGTCAAGTTAGCATAGCCCTGGCCACGCCAACACGAAATCCAAACGCGCGTGAACAGGGGACGCGCGGACATGGCCTGGCTATGCTCTTGCAGCAGGTCGTCCGGGCAGTCATAGATTCCAAGGTCGCGGGTGATGCCTTCGCTTTGGATGTAGGTGTCGTTGCGGTCGAAGTCGACCACTGGGTGCTGGAAGTCCTTGACGGCGACGCCGTAGCCGCAAAACGCGCCGGTGCATTCCGGATGGGCCGCTTGCAGGTTTCCCAGATAGCCTTTATCGAGGATGAACCCCTCAAGTTCGTACCAACGCCCGTCAAGAAGGACCTCGACCCAATTGTGCAGGATTTCTTGCGGTGCGCTGTAATAGACGATGCCGGTCATGGCGCCTTTCTGCAGCTTCTTGTCAATCAAAAAGCCGTGAACCCGGCAGGGGATGCCGCAAGAGCGCAACAGTGCCATGAAGAGCGTCCCCTTGGTGTTGCACTGGCCAAAGCCGTCGGCGAGGACGCGCGACGCGGGAATGCCGTCATCGGCGTTATAGCCAAACAGGATCTCGTCGCGTACGAAGTAGTAGATGGCACGTGCGCGTTCGAACTCGGGAAGCTCGCTCCAGCCGCGCTCGTGAATCAGCGCCTGGATGGGGGCACTGCCGTAGTCGCGTATTGGCGTTTCCCTCAGGTATCGATCCATCTTGCGTGCCCTTCTCTTCCACCCCCGAGCTTGCCTAGGCGTTCATTGCCGAGCAAGTTGATGCAATCCGCGAGCAGGTAGGCGACAAGAAGGTCCTGCTGGCGCTTCCCGGCGGCGTCGACAGCTCCGTCGTCGCGGCACTTCTTATCAAGGCCATCGGCAAGCAGCTCATCTGCGTGCACGTGAACCACGGCCTTATGCGCAAGGGCGAGAGCGAGCAGGTCGTCGACGTCTTTGAGAACCAGATGGACGCGAACCTCGTCTACGTGGACGCCACCGACCGCTTCCTCGACAAGCTCGTTGACGTTGACGAGCCCGAGGCCAAGCGCAAGATCATCGGCGCCGAGTTCATCCGCGTGTTCGAGGAGGAGGCGCGCAAGGTCGGCCTCACCATCTGGCAGTACTTCGCCGTCGTGCCTGATTTCCGCGCGACCGGCGTCCGCGAGGGCAAGCGCGCCTACGACTGGCCCTGCATCATCCGCTGCATCAACACCGTCGACGTCATGACCGCCGAGGTGCCCGAGCTCGACTGGGCGCTGCCCAAGCGCATCACGGCGCGCGTCACCGCCGAGGTTCCCGGCATCTGCCGCGTCTGCTACGACCTGACCCCAAAGCCCGTCGGCACGGTCGAGTGGGAGTAGAAGGAAACAACGAATTGTCTATTCGAGACGCCTTGCTTTTGCAGGGCGCCTCTTTTTACTTGTGTTATTGTGCGAGATCGTTTGAACAGTGCCACGTCCCCTGTTCGCGTCGCGTATTTCAGCCAGGCAAAAATGACTGCCAAATCAGACAGGCTGAAAAGCGTGATTGTGTCTCCGCAAAATGGCAGGTAAACGCGTAGTTAAATGGTTGATTTAGTTGTGAAGCCTTCACAACCTGCGAGGGGGTGGCTGCGCCGGGGACTTTGTCGGTTGTGAAGCCTTCACAACTCGTGGGGAGTCGCCGCCGCCGGCGCGCCGCGTCGCAGACGGTATCCTAGAGCGCGGGCCAAGCGTCGCCGCCCGCGTCCTGAACGAGC
>NZ_DAWEMK010000120.1:4144-4927 GCF_052362415.1 Paratractidigestivibacter sp.
TAAGGAGAAGGGCAAACCGATGCTGCTTTCGCTGGCTCCCATGGAGGGGATCACGGGCCACGTGTTCCGACGCGTGCATGCGGAGGTCTTCGGCGCGCTCGACCGCTACTACACGCCGTTCATCTCGCCGCTTCCCAGGGTGGGCGACGGCTTCACCAAGCACTACGACCGCGAGCTTGACCCCGCGAGTAACCGAGGCCTCGACGTCGTGCCGCAGGTTCTGACCAACGACGCCGACCGGTTCGTCTGGGCGGCCGAGCTGCTGTCGGGCATGGGCTATACAGAGATCAACCTCAACCTCGGCTGTCCCTCGGGAACGGTCGTCGCAAAGGAGAAGGGCTCCGGCCTCCTGCGTAACCCGACTCGGCTCGAGGCGTTTCTTTCCGACGTGTGTGAGCGCTCGCCGCTGCCGGTTTCGGTAAAGACGCGCGTCGGGATTGCAGAAGAGGTGGAGTACGACGAGATCCTCGAGCTGTTTTGCCGCTGCGGGATCTGCGAGCTCATCGTCCATCCCCGTGTTCAGAAAGACTTCTACAGCGGAAAGCCGCGGCGCGAGCTCTATGGGCGGACGCTCGAGCAGGCGCCGTTTCCCGTGGCGTACAACGGGGACGTCTTTGCGCCGGGGGACTACGAGGCGCTGGTTGCGGAATATCCGCAGACGCGACACGTGTTGCTCGGACGCGGAATCCTGGCCAACCCCGCCCTTGCGCGCCAGATTCGCGGCGGCGCAGGGCTTACGCGCGAGGAGCTCGAGCGCTTCCACGATGAGCTCTATCGTGCGAC
>NZ_DAWEMK010000121.1:0-4773 GCF_052362415.1 Paratractidigestivibacter sp.
CGCCGGGCGCCGGGTGCGTCAGTGCGTCCGACGCGCTCGGAACATCCGATGCACCCGATGCGTGTGGCGGTTATTGTTTGACTGTTAGACAATCGTCTAACAGTCGCACCGCAAAGTCAAGTAAATGACGAAAAGGGACAGTCCCTTCTCGTCATTTATTATCACGATGACGAAAAGGGACTGTCCCCTTTCGTCATCGGTCCCAAGTGGGAGGGACGGGAGCGTCGGGCGTGGACCAGGTGCCCAACGGCGCGTTGGGCTGCGCGTCGAGGGTGAGCGGCGCGAAGTTGCCGGCCAGGTAGCTGCGCAGCGCGGGGATGCCGATCATGGCAGCGTTGTCCCCGCAGGCGCGCATGGGCGGCACGGTCACGCGGACGCCCATGCGGCCGAAGACCTTCTGGTACGCGCCGCGCAGCTCGGGGTTCGCCGCCACGCCGCCGCCGATGCAGATGTCGGCAACGCCGGTCTGCTCGACGGCCGTGCGCGCCTTGGCGACCTGCACGTCGACGACCGCGGCCTCGAAGCTCGCGGCGAGATCGGGCAGGTTGATGGGCCGGCCGGCGCGATTCTCTCCCTCGATGTAGGTGATGACGGCGGTCTTCAGGCCAGAGAGGCTGAAGCTGTAGTCGCCCGAGTGCATCATCGCGCGCGGGAAGTGGATGGCCTTCTTGTTTCCCTTCGCGGCGAGCTTCGAGATCACGGGGCCGCCGGGGTAGCCGAGGCCGAGGGCCTTGGCGACCTTGTCGAAGGCCTCCCCCACCGCGTCGTCGATGGTCTGGCCGAGCACCTCGTAGTCGCCCCAGGCGCGCACGTGGACGAGCATGGTGTTGCCGCCGGAAACGAGGCTCGCCACGAACGGCGGCTCGAGGCCCGGCGTCTCGAAGAGGTTCGCCATGAGGTGGCCCTCGAGGTGGTGCACCGCAATGAGCGGCAGGTCAGCGGCAGCGCAAAGGCCCTTGGCGAAGGCGACGCCCACCACGAGCGCGCCCACAAGGCCGGGGCCCGCCGTCACGCCGACCGCGGCGAGGTCAGCCGGCGAGAGCGTGTCCGTGCCGAAGTGCGCGCCCGCCTGGGCGAGCGTCTCTTCCAGCACGCCGACGATGGCCTCGGTGTGCTTGCGGCTCGCGATCTCGGGCACGACGCCGCCGAAGCGCGCGTGGAAGTCGATCTGCGTGGCGACGACGCTCGCGCAAACGACGCCGTGGGAGTCGGTGACGGCCATGGCGGTCTCGTCGCAGGAGGACTCGATGGAGAGAACGAGCGGGCCGGCCTCCGCGAGGGCGGCGCGGGTCTGCTCGCTGCGGGGCGCGGGCACGATCGGCCAGGGGCGGATGGACGCGCGCGGTGCGGGGTCGTGGTCGGGGTCCTCGGCGCGGCCGAGGTCGGCGAGCGGCAGGTCGGCGCGCATGATCCGCGCGTCGTGGCCGGAGCCGTAGTAGTTGGGGCGCACGCCCACCTCGGTGAAGCCGAGAAGGCCGTAGAGCTTCTCGGCAGGCGCATTGTCGACCTCCAAAGAAGCCCAGGTCGCGTTGAGCATCTGCGCATCGTAGGCCACACGCGCGAGCAGCCGCGCCGCGATGCCCTCTCGGCGCCTGTCCGCGGCGACGGCGACGTTCGCAACCTGCAGCTCGTCCGCCACGACGGTGCCGCCGGCGTAGCCGATGATGCTGCCGCGGTCGTGCGCGACCCACCACACGTGGTTGTGCGCGGTCACGTCGTCGTAAAAGACGTTCTCGGGCCAAGGCTCGTGGTTCGCGCCCGCGAAGACCTCGGCCTCGAGCGCGGCCACGGCGTGGACATCGTTCACGGTCATGGGGCGCAGCTGGCAGTGGATGTCGGCGAGGGCGTCATCGCAGCCGGTGAGCTCAACGGTCGCGGGCTCCTTCAGGCCGAGGCGCGTGCGCTCATTCTCCTCCGCGTCGGAAAGGCGCGTGTAGATGGGCAAGACGAGCGCCGGGTCGCCGGGCTGCTCGGTGAGCACGCGAGCCTCCGCCGCCGCGCGCGCGAGCCCCTCGCCCGTCGGCCACCAGGCCTCCTCGGGCGCGAACCGATCGGGATCGAAGCCCGCCGCCTCGAAGCGCGCGCGGTACTTGATGAGGCCGTTGCCCGAGAGCGTGAGCTCGCCGGCATCGGCGCGCGCGGCCCAGTCGGCCACGCAGGCATCGGCCTTCACGACCGTCTCGGCGACGAAGGTGCGGTGCGCGCCGGCGTCGTCCAGCTGGTAAATGCCCGGGTAGACCTCGCCGCGCATGGCGTCGCCCGCCACGGCAAGGGTGCCGCGGACGCCCGCCGCGTGCGCGGACCAGGCCATCGCGTCGAGCGCCGAGGTCCCAAAGAGCGGCAGGCCGGCGCCGCATGCCAGGCCCTTCGCCGTCGCGATGCCGATGCGCACGCCCGTGAACGAACCGGGGCCGCGGCCGACGAGGACGGCGTCGAGATCGTCCATAGAGAGACCGGTGTCTGCCAGCGCTTCTTTGCAGGTCGAGACGAGCTCGACGTTGGCCCGGCGGCGGCACTGGTGGTCGCGGGTGGCGAGGACCTCGACGGAGGCGCCCTCCATGCGCGCGACGGCGCAGGCGAGCATATCGGTCGAGGTATCGAGAGCGAGGACGATCATGACGGTTCCTTCTTTGCGGGATTTAGCGCCCTCTAGTGTACCGCGCGGCGCCGAGCGCGCTACGACGGCATCGCGGCGTGCTCGGCGTTGACGGCGGCGATCAGGCGCGCGAGCGGCCAGGTTTTGTTGTGCTTGGTGAGGACTGCCTTCGGGCCGACGACGCAGCCGGCGGCGCGGCTCTGCGCCATGAAGGCCTCTACCTGCGAGTTCGTGAGGTTGCACAGGAGAACGAACTCGCACTTGGGCAGAGGCCCCGCATAGTCTGCGAGCGCGGGCCTGAAGCCCACGAGCCCGGCGAAGGCGCCCGCGGGGTCTCCCAGGCGCTCGGGCTCCGCGATCCGCGCGCGGATACCGAGCTCGCGCAGGACCTCCCGCACCGCCGCGCCTTTGCTCGCGGCGGCCTCGCCGAAAGAGGGGTCAAGCCCCCAGAGCACCGCGACGGGCGCGGGCCCCGAGGGCTTGACCTTCTTCTTTTCGGCTTTGTTTTTCTTGCCGCTGGCCATTAGCCGAAGTAGCGCTCGAGCAGGCCCTTCAGAGCCTTGCCGTGACGGGCCTCGTCGCGAGCCATCTCGTGGACGGTGTCGTGGATGGCGTCGAGGCCGTTCTTCTTTGCGCAGGAGGCAAGCTCGAACTTGCCCTGGGTAGCGCCGAACTCGCAGTCGACGCGCCAGGCCAGGTTGTCCTTGGTGGTGGCCTTCATGTTCGGCTCGAGCTCGGTGCCCAGCAGCTCGGCGAACTTGGAGGCGTGCTCGGCCTCCTCGTAGGCGGCCTTCTCCCAGTACAGGCCGACCTCGGGGTAACCCTCGCGGTGGGCGATGCGCGCCATGCAGAGGTACATGCCGACCTCGGAGCACTCGCCGGTGAAGTTGGCCTTGAGCTGCTCGAGGATGTAGGCCTTGTCCTCGTCAGAGATGTCGGGGTTGTCCTTGACGGTCTTGTCGTAGACGCCGTACTCGTGCTCGGCGGCGAGCTCGAGGTCGCCCTCGACCTTCTTGAACGCGCTCGCGGGAGCGTGGCAGACCGGGCACTCCGCCGGCGGCTCGGCGCCCTCGTAGATGTAACCGCAGACCTTGCAGACCCACTTGTCCATAATGGACCTCCTTAATTCTTGGGCGAGGCTTCCCATCGCCTCGCCCGCCTCTCCTATTGCTTACGCCCCGCTCCGGTCGCGGGGTCGTGGAAGCCGTGCTAGTCGGTCGGGGCGGAGTGGGCGAGCTGGGCGCTCGCTTTGGCCGCCTTGGCCTGGCAGGAAGGGCAGATGCCGTCGAACTGCAGCGTGTGGCCGGTGATCGCGTAACCGGAGACCTTCGCCGCCTCACTGTCGATGGTACCCAGGACGGGAACCGACACATCGTCCACACGGCCGCACTCGGTGCAGCGGACGTGATAGTGAGTGAAGGTCTGGTGGTCGAAGTGATCCGCGCCGTTGTTGATCTTCACCCTGAGGAGCTGGCCCTCATCGGAAAGCCTGTTCAGCGTGCGGTAGACCGTGGCCTTGCTGATGCTCGGATGCTGTTCGTGGATCGCGTCGTAGACCTGATCGGCGGTGGGGTGGTTGGCCAGGGTCCTGACCTCGTCCTCGATGATGGTGCGCTGGATCGTTTGCCTGCTTGCCATCGTGCCCGCCTCCCTTGCGTCCTCGGCGCTGCCCTCTTGCTTGATGAGTACTATACGCTATTAGGATTTGATTGCAATAGCTAATTTTTACTTATAGCGATTTATTTTGCTGATATTTGGGTCCGCGGCGCGCGAACGACCGCGCAGTTTTGGCTTAAGGCTACGTAAATCGGGTTTGCCTGCGCAAAACTCGATTAGGGCTACGCAAATTTGGCTGCGAAAGGTTGTTTGTAGCGAATTGATCCCGAGAAACCTGGGCTTTCTTGAAGCGAGCAGTGAGGGATCGCGGTTTGAGCCGAAAAATACGTAGCCCTAATCGAGTTCTGTGCACAAAGCGACGATTTGCGCGGCACGAATCGAGTTTTGCGAAAACTTGAGGGGCGCGAACTGACCGGAACTGCATCGAGAGGGGTGAATTTGAAGGGAGGGATGGGCCCAAGCGCAGGTTTGGATGCAGACGGCAAAGGCGAAGGCGGCAAGCTCGGGTGCGAGAGCGATCCCAGCACAAGGTGCGGGAAACGCGTTATTCGACGTCGATG
>NZ_DAWEMK010000122.1:0-4741 GCF_052362415.1 Paratractidigestivibacter sp.
TCTCCCCACCGGGCCGCTCTGCGCGCTTCTTTCCAGCCGTCGATTCAGGCCGAAGGCCACAAGACCCACTGGCCGACGAACCTGCTAGTTGCCGTAGCCGTAGCCGTGGTCGCCGTAGCCGTTGTGGCGCTGGTTCAGATACTGCTGCAGCTCCTCGAGGAAGTCGGAGTTGTCTCCGTACCCATTGCCGGAGCCATCCCCGTTGTTCTGCAGGTAGTCGTTGATGTTCGACTTGGGCTGGCTCTGCTGCTCCTGCTGCTGCTTCTGAAGCTCGGAGTCGTCGTCGAGCGTGACCTCGAACTCCTTCTGGTCGTTGCCGCGCATGACGGTGACCTTCACGGTGTCGCCGATGTTGTGTGAGCGCACGGCCAGGATCGCGGCATCGGCGGAGGTGATCTGCGTGTCGTCCATGGCGATGATGATGTCGCCCTTCTGGATGCCGGCGTTTGCGGCGGGGCCGTTCTCGGCGACGTCGGCGACGTAGGCGCCCTGGCTCACCGAGAGCTTGTTGACCTTGGCGTTCTGCGCGTTCACGGTCTGCATGCTGAGGCCGATGTGGGCATGCGTGACGGTCTCGCCCTTGATAATCTTGTCCGCGACCTGCGTGGCATAGTTGCCCGGGATGGCGAAGCCGATGCCGGCGAAGCTCTGGGTGTCGGAGCTGTAGAGCGTGCAGATGCCCACGAGCTGGCCCTTGGAGTTGACGAGGGCGCCGCCCGAGTTACCGGGGTTGATGGCAGCGTCGACCTGGATCAGGTTCGTGTAGAGCGTATTACCCGAGCTGTTCTGGAGCAGCTGGTTGCGCGTGAGGGCGCTGACGATGCCCTGCGAGACGGACTGCTCGAAGCCGAAGGGGCTGCCGATGGACATGACCCAATCGCCGACCTGCAGCGCCGCGGAGTCACCGACCTCGATCGGGGTCACCTGCGCGCCCTGGAGGTCGACCTTGACGACGGCGACGTCGGAGGAGGCGTCGGTGCCCACGAGCGTCGCGTCGTAGTTCTGGCCGTTGATGATCACGCTGATGGATTCGGCGTCCTCGATGACGTGGTTGTTCGTGATGATGTCGCCGTCGTTGTCGTAGATGACGCCCGAGCCCTCGCCGGTGCCGTCGCTCGTGGTCACGGTGACCGTGCAGACGGAGGGCAGCGCCTTGGCTGCGACGGCCGTCGCGGTGGAGGTGTTCTCATCGCTCGGGTTGATGGTTATGGACTGGTTCGTGCCCGTGTTGAAGGTGGCAGAGCCGCCGCGGCCGATGACGCCCGTGCTGAGGAGCACGCCCGTGAGCAGCCCCGCGCCGAGGACGCCGCCCGCGATGCCGAGGATGAGCGCCTTGGCGCCACGGTGCTCGCGCTTGGGCTTCTTGCCGTCATCGGGCGTAGGCGCGAGACCCGGCTGCTGGCCGGGGATCGGGGGAACCGTGCCGCCGTTCCAGGAAGCGCTGCCCGCAGGGGCAGAGGAGCCCGCGGCGGTACTGGCGGACGTACCGGCGTTGCCCGCGAAAGCACCCGAGGCGTCAGGGTTCACGCGCGGCTGCTGAGCCGTCTGGCCGGCATGGAAGCCCGCCTCGTAGCCGGCCTGCGCGCCGCGCTGATACCCGTCCTGGTACCCCGGCTGCGCCGTGCCCGTCGAAGGTTGCTGGGCTGTGGGCTGAGCCGGCTGCTGCGTCGTGGGCTGCGTGCCCGCAGGGTCGTACGTGTACTCGTCCATTGCTTCTCCCCTCCCGGGCACCCGAGCCCGCCAAGGATGCGTTTTCATCTAACCAAGAAGCACTTTACCCCCTGAGGCTTGCAGTTAACTGAATCCACAGGACAGCACAGCAGCGGCATGAGTCTTTGATGTAGCTGAAATCGAGACTGCAAAAAGACACCCCGCACAAGGCAGGGTGTCCCAGAAAGCTGCACGTAATGACTGTCACCCAGTGATGGGTGTCAACCAATGCGGGTTAGACGCGGAAGAGGTAGCCGACGCCGCGGATGGTGACGATGTGGCTCGCGACCTGAGGGCCGACCTTCGAGCGGACACGACGGATGTGGACGTCCACGGTTCGCGTGCCGCCGCAGTACTCGAAGCCCCACACGCGATGCAGCAGGGTCTCGCGCGAGTAGGCGCGCGAGGGGTGCGTGGCGAGGAAGCTCAGAAGCGAGTACTCCATGAGGGTGAGGTCGACGGGCTTATCGTCAATGTAGACCTGGTAGGTGGCCAGGTTGATGGTCATGTTGTCGACCGAGACGATGTCTGCCGGGGCGCTCTCCTCGCCGGGCCACAGAAGCAGGGTGCAGCGCATCTCGAACTCGGCCGCGGTCGCTGCCGAGACGATGAAGTCGTTCTTGCCCTGGGTCGGCATGTGGAGGGAAGCGAGCTTCTCGGCGTCCTGGACCAGGAGCATGGGGATGAAGCCGTTGTCCGCGACGAAGGAGTCGATCGCGTTCAGGGTGTCCTGGCCGATGCCCTCGCCGTCGAGGATCACAAGGTCGAACTCATGACCCGACGAGATCGCCTGAGAGAAGGTCGCCTCGTTGGCAAGCGCGATGGAGACGTCGATGCCGTGCGATAGCTCGCGCATGCGGTCGTGCAGACGAGTTGTGGCCGAAACGAGAAGGATGTTCTTGTGATGCACCCTTGTGCCCCCTCATGCAAATGACAGATTTGTTTTCACATTACCATATTGCGAACATATTAATTCGCTCACACAGTAAATAAGCAAATGCGCCCCAGCTAGATTGAGCTGAGGCGCATTATGGGGACCACCTGCGCGGAAGTTACGCAACGCGCGTCGCGGAACATGGAAAGAAACCCGCGCCGACGCGCAGCAGGGGCGCGCCCTGTGGCGACCCCGGCGCGCCTTGCGGCGACCCGGCGTGCCTTCCGGACGCCGCGCTAGTCGATCGAGCCGAGGAACTCGGCCGTGCGGGCGTTCTTCGGGTGGTCGAAGACCTCCGCCGGCACGCCCTGCTCGACCACGACGCCGCCTTCCATGAAGACGACGCGGTCGGCCACGTCGCGGGCGAAGCCCATCTCGTGCGTGACGACGATCATCGTCATGCCTGAGTTCTCGGCGAGGTCGCGCATGACATCGAGGACGCCGCGGACGAGCTCCGGGTCGAGCGCGGAGGTCGGCTCGTCGAAGAGGAGCACGTTCGGGTGCATGGCGACGGCGCGGGCGATGGCGACGCGCTGCTGCTGGCCGCCGGAGAGCTGGGCCGGCTTGAAGTCGGCGCGGTCCGCGAGGCCCACGGCCGCGAGTTGCTTCATGGCCTCGGCGGCGGCCTCCTCCTTGGACTTCTTGAGCACCTTGATCTGGCCGATCATGACGTTCTCCTTGGCCGTCAGGTGCGGGAAGAGGTTGAACTGCTGGAACACCATGCCCACGTCGCGGCGGAGCTTGTTCACGTCGGTCGCGGACTTGCCCGTGATCTCCTCGTCCTCGATGAGGATGTGGCCCGCGGTCGGGGTCTCGAGCAGGTTGATGCAGCGCAGCATCGTGGACTTGCCGGAGCCGGAGGGCCCGAGCACGACGACGACCTCGCCCGGCCAGACGTTCAGGCTCACGTCCTTCAAGACCTTGGTGTCGTCGAAGCTCTTGTTCAGGTGCTCGATGCGCACCACGGGGTGCTCGCCGGGCGTGAAGTGGTGGTTCGTGAGGCCCTGGTCGGCGGCGTAGGCAGCCTCAGCGGCCTTGTCGGCGGGAACGGCGGCGGGCACGTCCTGCGCGGCGCCGCGGGCAAAGAGCTTACTCGGCATCAGCGGCCTCCTTCAGCTGCTTGACGGCCTTGGGCCTGGGGCCCGCGCCGCGCTCGGAGCGGGCGATCCTCTCCTCGACGATGCCGACGACCTTGATCAGCGGCAGGGTGACGATGAGGTAGAAGATGCCGGCGGCGACGTACGGGGTGATGTTGCCGGACACGGTGGTCAGGTTCTTGGAGAACATCATGAGCTCCATGACGCCCACCGAGGACAGAAGCGAGGTGTCCTTGAAGGCGGTGATGAAGTCGCTCGTCACCGTCGGGATCACGCGGCGGACGGTCTGCGGCAGGATGACGGAGAACATCGTCTGCACGTAGCTCATGCCCAGCGAGCTCGCGGCCTCGTACTGGCCGCGCGGGATGGACTGGATGCCGGCGCGGAAGATCTCGGCCAGGTAGGCCGAGGAGTTCACGGCCATGACGATGATGCCCAGCAGGTTGTTGTCGATGTTGATGCCGACCATGGGCAAGCCAAAGAACATGATGTAGATCTGCAGGAAAAGCGGGGTGCCGCGCAGGATGTTGATGTAGACCACGGCGATGGCGCGGCACAGGCGGTGCTTCGAGATCTTGAGCAGCGAGAAGAGCAGGCCGAGCACGATGGCGAAGGGGTAGCACGCCACGACGATGGCCAGGCACAGAAGCCAGCCGGGGAACAGCGACGAGAAGGACGTGACCAGCAGCTGCGGCTTGAAGAACATGCCGAGGAACTGGTTGGAGTTCCATGCCTCGACCCAGGGCTGCTCGTCGAGCCAGTTGACGATGGACTGCAGCGGGGTGTTCGCGATGATGGAGATCGCGCTCGAGGGCGCGAGGTCCTTCTTTGCCCTGTCGGTGGTGTAGCTGCCCTCGACGGAGTAGTCGCCGCCCGCGGCGGGGAACTTCATGCCCGTGACCTCGAGGCGCAGCAGCGACCCGGCGGGGACGGGCTCCGCGAAGTCGACGGTGACGCTGCCGCCGTCGGCCTTGGCCTGGCCGTCGACGTTCACGCGGTT
>NZ_DAWEMK010000123.1:0-1217 GCF_052362415.1 Paratractidigestivibacter sp.
CGCCGCTGCCGCCGCCGTCGCCCCCGACATCAAGGTCCTCGAGGGCCGCGTCGTCTCCGGCGACCAGTTCATCTCGGCCGCGGAGCAGAAGGAGCGCATCCTTGCGACCTTCGGCGGCCTGTGCTGCGAGATGGAGGGTTGCGCCATCGCGCAGGCCGCCTACCTCAACGGCGTGCCCTTCGTCGTCGTGCGAGCTATCAGCGACAAACCCGGTGCCGAGGGCCAGGTCGTGGACTACAACACTTTCGAGAAGAAGGCTGCCCGCGACTGTGCCCGCATCGTCGCTCACATGGTAGAGCTTTAGGCACCGGCGCCGGGACCCTTCTTTATAGGGGTCCCGGCGTGCAAAGCGCGGGTCCTTTCCCAGCGCGAAGTGTCGAGCCGAAGTGTTGAGCGTCGGCATTGAATGTTCAACAGCCGTTGTTATCATGCCCTCAAGTGGCGGACTTCTTCTTGGGGCTGTTGATTCCTCCGCGCGCCCTCTTTCGCTCGCCGGGCTCCCCTTATACTCCTTAAACGAGGAGGTAAGAAGTCATGGACAAGACCGCACAGGACAGCCCGTCAAAAAAGCCCGTCGACATGAGGGATAAGATCCTCGAGCATCTCGAGGCCCTCACATCCACCGTCTCGCTCGACGACCTTGCCCGCCTGTCCACCTCCGATATCGCCGAGACGCTCCTCGTCTCCAGGAGCCTGGCGAGCCAGTACCTCAACGATCTTGTTCGCGCCGGCCTCGTGGTCAAGGTGGCCGGTAGGCCCGTCCGTTATTTTCACCGCCGCGCGGTCCAGTACCCTCCCTTCGGCCTGCCTATCCTCTTGAGCGGAGGCGTGGGCGTCGGTAAGTCTTTCCTTTCTCGCCTCGTTTACGAGTACGGCAAGAACCAGGGCCTGCTGCCCCGCGATTCCTCCTATATGCGCATCGACTGCGCCGGGGTCCCGGACGCTACCTCGTTCAACGGGCTTCTTGACGACTCGATCGCCAAGTCGCGCGGGGGCGTGGTCTTCGTCAACGGCATCGAGGCGCTCTCTCCCTCCGCGATGGAGCGCTGCCTTGCGACGGCCCTCGGTCTCGACGCCTCCCAGGACGCGCCGCGCGGCCGCCTTGTTCTTTCGACGACGCTTTCCGCCGACAACCCGAAGGTCTCCTCGGCCTACAGCAAGCTGCCCATCTGCGCCCGCGTTCCCTCGCTCAAGGAGCGGACTCCCGAGGAGCGCGA
>NZ_DAWEMK010000123.1:1227-3244 GCF_052362415.1 Paratractidigestivibacter sp.
CGGACTTCCCCGACAACATCGCCGGCCTGCGCGCCTGCGTGACGAACTGCTGCGCGAAGGCGTTCCTCAATCGCGAGGGCGACTACGTCGTCGTCCGCCCGTATCTTCTTCCCAGCGATCTTCTTTCCTCCGCGCAGATCGACCAGCAGCCTGACGACGGCGTTTTGATCGACGCGTCCTTAGACGCCATCGAGAGCGAAGAAGGACCGGTCGAGCAGGCGCTCGATTCCCTGTGCTCTCTCGACGAGCGGTTCTGTGCCGGGGAGCTTACCGTCTCCGAGCTCGTCTCGCAGGCAGTATCTGCCGTGCGCGGCGTTGAGGACCACCTGATCTTCGGCCACGGCGTCAACTCCTCGAGGTCGCGCGCCTTCGAGCGCGTCGTGGGCACGATCCTCGCCGACGCGGGCGCCTCCTATGGCATCGAGCTCTCGAGGAAGGTCGCTTTTTTGCTGGCCCAGGAGATCTGCCTGCAGCTGTGGCCGGGCATCGGCCTGGCCAAGCGAAAGTCGGCCTGCGCGGAGCGAATCTCCCATCTCCTCGGGGCCGTGACCTCCGAATTGCCGTTTGCATCGAGCGTCTCCGAGCAGGTCGCCGCAGACGTTGAGGGGGCGCTCGGGATCTCGCTCGACCACTTCACGAAGACGCTCTTGACGCTGTGCGTTGCGTCGGAGTCCCGCGACGCCAAGGCCCTCCGAACGCTGTGCGTCATCCTGTCCCACGGCTACTCAACGGCGACGAGCATCGCCGACGCGGCGAACCGTATGCTCGGCATGCATGTGTACGAGGCTGTCGACATGCCCTACGACCAGCAGCTGAAGGACATCGTCGGTCCGCTCCAGCGCCTCGTCGACCGCCATTCCTACTGCACCGGGGTCGTGTTCCTCGTCGACATGGGCTCCTTGGAGGAGGCCTATAAGGCCCTCGAGAACGTTACCGACTCCACTATCGGCGTGGTGAACAACGTCTCTACCGGTCTTGCGCTCGAGATCGGGGTCGGGCTGCTCGGCGGCAAGTCCATCGCCGAGGTTCTTGGCGATGCGACCGCCGCGTTCGTGACGCACTGCAAGGTGATCGAGCGCGTCAACCGTGAGGACGCCATCGTCTTCTGCTCCGAGTCCGGGGTCGACGCCGCGGAGAGGATACGCCAGCTCGTCTCGCAGAGCCTCCCGCGCACCATAGGCGCGCGCCTGCTCACGAGGCCCTTCAAACAGCTCGCCGCGAACGGGTCGAACGACGTCGTTTTCTCCGAGCACCGCGTCTGCGCCGTCATCGGCACGGGAGACCCCAGGATCGCCTCCGTTCCCTTCGTCGCCCTCGAGGACATTATGTCGACGGCGTCCGCCTCGAAGGTCGATGCCGTGTTCGGCAGGTGGCTCGACGCCTCCGAGCTCGCTTCTTTCCACGAGAAGCTGCTTTCGAACATGACGCTGCAGAACGTTATCCGCTCCATCACCATCCTCGACCCGGAGCGGCTGTTCCACGAGATCGAGGGAGCCGTGCACGAGCTCCAGCGCAGGACGGGCGAGAAGATCGGCAGCAACGCCATCATCGGGCTCTACGTCCATCTCTGTTGCCTCGTCGAGCGCCTCGTCACCCGCAACCCCATCGAGACCTACGTCGGCCAGGATCGCTTCGAGGAAGAGCACATCGACTTCATCGAGTCCTTCAGGCAGAGCTTCTCGAGCATCTCGACGCGCTATCGCGTAGAGGTTCCCGTAAGCGAGATCGCATATGTCTTCGACTACATAAGCGTGAGCGCCGCCCCGGCGCGAGAAGAGCGCCTCGGCTCCTCGGACCTCCTGCTCGACGAGTGACCTTCCCCGCGCCGCCGCAAGCCGACCGCGCGTCCTCAATAATCCGATAACCCCTTGCCCGGCGCGAATCCGGATAGCGTCAAGGCAGTGCTGAACGTAAGACTTGATTTGATAGGAGCAAACATGAGTGTTGTTATGGCACGAATCGACAATCGCCTGCTTCACGGCATCATCGTGACGCAGTGGGCCCCGGTGTCGGGCGC
>NZ_DAWEMK010000123.1:3344-4734 GCF_052362415.1 Paratractidigestivibacter sp.
CATCGGCGGCACCATCCAGCTCATGCAGCTCGGCGTCGCGGGCTTCGGCGGCTCTTCGATTCCCGACTACGGCACGATGGCCATCATCGCCACCGCCTACGGCGTGACCCTAGGCGCCGACACGGGCCTCGCCATCGGCCTGCCGGTCGGCATGCTCGGCATCCAGCTCGACGTCATCGTCAAGATCCTCAACGGCTTCGTCGTCGAGAAGTCCCAGAAGTTCTGCAACGAGGGTAAGTTCAATCAGATGAACGCCATCCTGTGGGTCTGCCCCGCGCTCTTCGGCCTGTGCGCCGCCCTGCCCGTCTTTGTCTCCGTGACGCTCGGCCAGCCTGCCGTCAACTGGCTCCTCGAGGTCATGCCCCAGTGGTTCCTCTCCGGCCTCACCCTCGCCGGCAAGATGCTCCCGGCCGTCGGCATCGCCATGCTGCTTCGCTACATGCCCACCGCTAAGTACTTCCAGTACCTGCTCGCCGGCTTCTTCCTCTCTGCCTTCCTGAACGTGCCCATCATCGGCGCCGCCATCGTCGGCGTTGCCCTCGCGATCGCGTTCTACCAGCGTGCCGAGAGGGACGCCGAGCTCACCGCCCACGCTTCCGCAGACGCCTTCATCGGAGAGGATGAGTAACCATGGAAAACGAGAACATCATCGCCGCCGCCGAGGGCAAGCCCTCCGGCTACAAGGTCACCAAGAAGGACTTGCGCAACGCGAACTGGCGCTGGCTCATGAGCGTGTGCACCTTCAACTACCAGACCCAGCAGGGCGCCTCGGTCGCCTACGCCCTCTCGCCGATCCTGAGGAAGATCTACACGAACGACGAGGACTATAAGCAGGCGCTCAACAACCACTTCCGCTACTACAACACCCAGCCCTGGCTCGCCGCCGTCATCCTCGGCGCCTGCGTGGCCATGGAGGAGCGCGACGGCCTCGCGGCGGCGGACGCCGTCCAGGACCTGAAGATCGGCACTATGGGGCCGCTCGCCGGCGTCGGCGACTCTCTGCTCATGACCATGATCCCGACCATCATGGGCTCCATCGCCGCCTATATGGCCATCGAGGGCAACCCGGTGGGCGCAGGCATCTGGTTCGCGCTCATCCTGGCCATCTTCTGGGTCCGCATGCACGCCCTCGAGTTCGGCTACAAGCAGGGCGTGAAGCTCGTCACCGACTTCAGCGAGAAGCTTCCCAACCTCACTGCCGCCGCCTCCGTGCTCGGCCTCACCGTGGTCGGCTGCCTCATCGCCTCGGTCATCGGCGTCACCTGCCCGATCAGCTTCAGCTTCGGTGACGTCGCGATGGAGATCCAGCCGCTGCTCGACAAGATTCTCCCTGCCATGATCCCGGCCGCCATCACGGGAGGCGCGTATTACCTTCTTACCAAGAAGAACG
>NZ_DAWEMK010000124.1:0-4500 GCF_052362415.1 Paratractidigestivibacter sp.
AGGGCGGGCCTCTGGCCCGCCACTGCTATTTACACCACTTTATGGACGTAGCTCGTCTTTGCGCTTCTCGCGCAGAAATCGCGGCGTTCAGCCGAGGGAACGCTCGCTCTGCGCAGAAATCGCGGCGCTCAGCCACGATGGCGGCCGTTTCGCGCAGAAATCGCAGCCGCCAGGCCATGCGGTGGCCGTCTTGCGCAGAATTCCCTGGCTCCAGCTCCTCTCCGCGGCTGGACGTCGGCGTTTTTGCGCGCTCGAGGGCTGCCTGCCCTTCTGACTTGGCGGCTGCGCGCCCTGCCTCGGCCTTCAGGGCGCTCGTCCCGTCGGCTGCATGCCCTTCTGACTTGGCGGCTGCGCGCCCTAGGAGGCTCGCTTACCCGGCCTGATGGCTGGACGTTGGCGATTCTGCGCGCTCGAGGGCTGCCTGCCCGCGCTCGATCGTCGCCCCTCAATCGCGGGTGGACATTCCTCCCCATTCTGTGCTTTGTGCTGGTATATCAGCGTCCTCTTTGGGTAATCTTGGATAGTCACCAAACCAGAGAGGGTGCCCCCGCATGCTCGAGCTCAAGGACATTTGCAAGAAGTACGTCACCCAGTCGTTCACCCAGACCGCGCTCGACGACGTGAGCGTCGCCTTCCGCGACAACGAGTTCGTCGCCATCCTCGGCCCCTCCGGCTCTGGCAAGACGACCCTGCTCAACGTCATCGGCGGCCTCGACCACTTCGACTCGGGCGACCTGCTCATCGACGGGATCTCGACCAAGGACTTTCGCGACCGCGACTGGGACGCCTACCGCAACAACCGCATCGGCTTCGTCTTCCAGAGCTATAACCTCATCCCGCATCAGACCATCCTGGAGAACGTCGAGCTCGCCCTCACGCTCACGGGCGTCGGCCGCGCCGAGCGCAAGCAGCGCGCCCGCGAGGCCCTCGAGCGCGTCGGCCTCGGCGACCACGTGAATAAGCGCCCCGCCCAGCTCTCGGGCGGCCAGATGCAGCGTGTAGCCATCGCCCGCGCCCTCATCAACGACCCCGAGATCGTCCTCGCCGACGAGCCCACGGGTGCCCTAGACTCCACGACGTCCGTGCAGGTCATGGACCTGATCAAGGAGGTCGCGCAGGACCGCCTGGTCATCATGGTCACCCACAACCCGGAGCTCGCCTACGAGTACGCGACGCGCATCGTCAACCTCGCCGACGGGCGCATCACCGACGACTCCGACCCCTTCGATCCCGCCACCGCGCCGCGCCGCGAGGCCAAGGCGACCCGCCGCACCTCGATGAACTTCCTCACCGCGCTCGGCCTCAGCGCCCGCAACCTCATGACCAAGAAGGGCCGCACCATCATGACGGCCTTCGCGGGCTCCATCGGCATCATCGGCATCGCGGCGATCCTCGCGCTCTCCAACGGCGTGAACGAGTACATCGCCAAGGTCGAGGAGGACACGCTCTCGAGCTACCCGCTCACCATCGCCAAGCAGAGCTACGACATGTCCGAGATGCTCGGCGGCGACAAGTCCTCGACCGCCGGCGATGCCTCGGGCTCCTCCGACGGATCCCAGGCGGGCGCCGGCGCCGCCGATACCTCCCAGGACATCCCGGTCGTCACCGCGCTCAAGGACATGTTCGCGAGCGTCAAGTCCAACGACATGCGCTCCTTCAAGGCCTTCCTCGACTCCGGCGGCGACGGCATCTCCGACGACGTCAACGCCGTCCAGTACGACTACGGCGTGAGCCCCATCGTCTACCGCGAGTCCGCCGACGGCGGGCAGCCGACCAAGCTCGTCCCCAACTCGATGACGCAGGCCATGAGCGGCGGCGCCTCCTCTGGCGCGACGGCCGGCACCATGATGACGGGTACCAACGTCTTCAACGAGATGATCGACGACCAGTCGCTTCTCGACTCCCAGTACGACGTCGTCGCCGGTCGCTGGGCCAGCGCCCCTGACGAGGCAGTCCTCGTGCTCTCCAGTAAGGGCACGGTCGGCGACTACACCCTCTACAGCATCGGCGCCCTCGACATCAACGAGCTGAACGACCTCGTGAGCAGCGCGATGAGCGCCGACGGCAACGTCGAGACCCCCGACACCGACGCCGACTTCACCTACGGCGACGCGCTCAACACGAGCTTCAAGGTCCTCGCTGCCTCCGACTGCTATCGCAAGAACGACGAGACGGGCGGCTGGACCGACATGTCCGACGACGCCGACTACATGGCCTCCCAGGTCTCCTCCGGCCTCGACCTGCACATCGTCGGCGTGGTCAAGCCCAACGGCTCCGGCGGCTCGAACGCGCTGTCGCCGGGCGTCGCCTACACCCACGGCCTCACGACCGAGCTCATGGCCCGCTCCGCGAGCTCCCAGATCGTCCAGCAGCAGCTCGCGAACCCCGACGTCGACGTCTTCACGGGTAAGTCCTTCGACGAGGTCCAGGCGGACGCAAAGAAGGGCGTCGACCTCCAGAGCATGTTCTCGGTCGACGAGGACGCGATGAAGTCCGCCTTCCACTTCGACGAATCGACTCTCTCGGGCCTCGGCGACGGCATGAGCCTCGACATGAGCGGGCTCGACCTCTCGAACATCGACCTCAGTGGCATGAACATCGACCTTTCCGGCGTGGGCAGCGACCTTGATTTCGGCGACGTCTTCGCCAACGCCCCGTCGCCCGACTTCTCCGACGTCTTCACCGACGTCCAGCTCACACCTGAGCAGATGCAGCAGGTGGGTGTGCTCACGAACCAGCTCCTCTCGGGCTTCTTGCAATCCGATGAGTTCAAGGGCCTCGGCCTCGACGTCAAGGACAGCGAGAAGGTCTCGGCCGCGTTCCAGGCCTACCTCGCAAACAACCCCGAGGCGCAGCAGGTCCTGAAGGAGCTCACGGCCATCGGCGGCCAAGCTCTCGCGGAAAAGATGCAGAAGGCTGTGACCGATTACATGACGAACACCTTCGCCCCCTACCTGCAGCAGGCGATGGGCGAGGTCACCAAGCGCATGGGCGACGAGATCGCCGCGACCGTGTCCGCCCAGGTCAAGGCCGGTATGGCCTCCGCCATGGACCAGGTCGCCACCCAGATGTCGGGCGCGATGTCCGACGCGGCCGCCCAGATGAGCGGCAGCCTCGCGAACCTCCAGGACGCGTTCTCGGTCGACGGCGACGCCTTCGCGAAGGCCATCCATTTCAACATGGATGCCTCCGACCTCGCCTCGCTCATGCAGAGCTATGCGAACGCGGGCAAGCTCACCTACGACAACAACCTCTCGACCCTCGGCTATGCCGATGAGTCCGACCCGCAATCCGTGAAGATCTTCCCCCGTGACTTCGAGGCCAAGGAGCGCGTACTCGGCCACATCGACGCCTACAACGACCAGGCCCGCGCCGCAGGCGAGGACGACAAGGCCATCGTCTACACCGACTACATGGGCGTCATCATGGGCTCGGTCACCGACATCGTGAACATGATCTCGATGGTGCTCATCGCATTCGTGAGCATCAGCCTCGTGGTGAGCTCCATCATGATCGGCATCATCACCTATATCAGTGTCCTCGAGCGAAAGAAGGAGATCGGCATCCTGCGCGCCATCGGCGCCTCGAAGCGCAACGTGGCGAACGTCTTCAACGCTGAGACCTTCATCGAGGGCCTGATCTCGGGCGTCTTCGCCATCCTCGTGGTGGTGCTCGTGAGCTTCCCCGTGAACGATATCGTCATGAAGCTCAAGGGCGTTCCGAACATCATGAGCCTGCCGTGGGCCGACGCCCTCGCGCTCATCGGCATCAGCGTGCTGCTCACCGTCGTGGCGGGCCTGCTCCCCGCGCGCTCCGCGAGCAAGAAGGATCCCGTCGAGGCGCTGCGGTCGGAGTAGCGCCGGATTCTTCGGGCGGCGCCGGGGGAAGGATCGCAGCCGCGTCATGGCCCGCGCCCAGGGCTCACAGCCCACGCCGGCCTGCAGCTGTGGGGTTATGATGGAGGCCATGGGGCCCATGCGCCCGCCGTCGCAAATCAAACCTTGACCTGAGCTGCGATTATTCGTACTATAGCTTCGTAAATGATGCTTTAACGTAGGAAGTGGGGTGGAACGTCTCGCCCCGCTTCCTTTCTGTATGTCAACCCGAAGGAGGTCACATGGCTAAGGCCGGCACCGATCTGCAGGTCCTCGAGGCCCTCGAGGCGCGCGCCGCCGAGCACGGCGTCGATATCGTCGCCGTCGAGGTCGTCGGAGCGACCAAGAACCCCTGCGTGCGCGTCTACATCGACCATGCCGACGAGGACGCCCCCACGATCAGCCTCGACGAGGTCGCGGCCGAGACCGGCTGGATCGGCGAGGTGCTCGACGAGCTCGACCCGCTCCCGAGCGCCTACACCCTCGAGGTGAGCTCGCCCGGCATGGCCCGCCCGCTGCGCCGCGAGCGCGACTTCGTCCGCTTCGCCGGCTCCGACGTCCAGCTCTCGACCACCGCGACCGAGGGGCGCCGCAAGTTCACCGGCCGCCTGCTCGGCTGCGAGGA
>NZ_DAWEMK010000125.1:0-1630 GCF_052362415.1 Paratractidigestivibacter sp.
GAGCTCTCCATCGAGCGCGAGCTGGGCGGCCCCGACGCGGCGTTTGTCCGCGGCGGCGAGCTCGTCGTCCGCCTAGGCGGCGTCGAGCACGACCTCGGCCGCGTCGACAACCTGAGGATTCGCGGAAGCCACAACTGGGAGAACGCCCTCGCGGCCTCCGCGCTCGCGCTGTTCGTGGGGGTCGACGAGGCCGTCGTGGCGCGCGGGCTCACGGGGTTCAACCCCATCGAGCACCGCATCGAGCCCTGTGGCGAGGTCGCGGGCGTGCACTTCGTCAACGACTCCAAGGCCACGAACACCGACTCGGTCGAGAAGGCCCTCACCGCCTTCGCGCCCAAGTCCATCGTCGTGATGCTCGGCGGCCACGACAAGGGCACTGATCTCACGAGCCTCGCCGAGGCCTGCTGCCGTGAGGCCCGCGTCGCCGTCTGCTTCGGCGCGGCGGGTCCGCGCATCGCCGACGCGCTCGAGGCCGAGGCAAAGAAGACTTCCTCTGACCTGCGCGTTGTTCGTGCCGACCGCCTGCGCGACGCCTTTGATGCCGCCGTGGCGGCGGCCGTGCCCGGCAACACCGTGCTCCTCTCGCCTGCGTGCTCGTCGTTCGACGAGTTCAAGAACATGGCCGAGCGCGGCCGCCTCTTCAAGTCCCTCGTGGCCGAGCTGGCCGCGAGGGGGGAGTAGCCCGTGCGCGCCCAGCTGCCCGACTTCCTCTTTGGGGGGCCGGCCCGTCAGATGGGGTCGTCTGCCGCCGTTCGCGCGGAGCGCCGCCGCGAGGCCGGCCGCGACAAGCAGATCTTCGGCGTGCCCGAGCGCTTCATGAAGCCGCGTATCGTGCTGCTCGCCGTGACCGCGATCCTCGTGTGCTTCGGCATGCTCATGATCTACTCGGCGTCGTCGGTCACCGCTCTTGCGGACAAGAGCTGCGACTACGATGCCGCGTTCTACCTCAAAAGGCAGCTCCTCTTCGCTGCCATCGGGGTGGGCCTCGCTGTGGTCATCGCGCGCATGGACTACCACCTGCTTTCTCGCGATCACCTCGTGGCGCTCGAGGCGGTCGTCATCATCTTGCTCATCCTGGTGTTCGTCCCGGGATTTTCGGGCAGCGCTCTTGGAGCCTCCCGCTGGATCAAGCTCGGGAGCTTCCAGCTCCAGCCCTCGGAGTTCGCCAAGATCGCGTTGATCGTCGTCGGCGCCGCGCTCATGCAGCGCTACTATGTCGACCGCGACGTCGACTCGATCGAGCTCGCCAAGCTCGTCCTGGTCGGCATCGTCGTTCCGCTGGCGCTCATCATCAAGCAGCCCGACAAGGGCTCCACCCTCATCATCCTCGTCGCGCTCGTCGCGATGCTCTTCGTCGCGGGCTTCAACTGGAAAGTGCTGCTGGTGAGCATCGCCGTCGTTGGCGTGTTCTTCTTGGTGCTCTCGGTCTCGCAGGACTACTCGCTCTCGCGCATCACGACCTTCCTCGATCCTTGGCAAGACGAGCTCGGCGAGTCCTATCAGATCATCCAGGGCTTCTATGCTTTCGGGTCCGGCGGCCTGTTCGGCGTGGGTATCGGCTTCTCGAAGCAGAAGTACGCCTATTTGCCGATGGCCCACAACGACTTCATCTTCGCCGTCATCGGCGAGG
>NZ_DAWEMK010000125.1:1640-4474 GCF_052362415.1 Paratractidigestivibacter sp.
TCGTCGGCTTCGCGGTGTTCGCATGGGCCGGCTTCCGCATCGCGCGCTACGCCCCCGATCTCGCCGGCAGGCTCATCGCCTGCGGGTGCACGTCGCTCATCATCTTCCAGCTGCTCGTCAACATCTGCGGCGTTATCGGCCTGGTGCCGCTGTCGGGCAAGCCCCTGCCGTTCTTGAGCTACGGAGGCTCCTCGATCATGAGCTGCATCATGATCGTGGGCGTGCTGGTGTCCGTGTCGAGGAGCTCGAGGCTGCCCGAGACCGAGCACGACGAGCGCAGGCGCGGCTGGCGCATGCGCGACGGCGGCGAAGGCGACCCGGGTCTCTCGTTCGTCGGCGAGGTCACGCCGCGCTCCGAGCGCATGGGCGGTCGCGCGGCGCGCGGCGGCGCGATGGGCGACGGCGGCCAGGGCTTCGACGGCTGGCAGGGGGCACGCGGAGACCGGGGTCTCGGCGGCGACGGTTCTGGGTCGCGCGGGGGCTTCACGGTGGTCGGCGGCGGTCGCCAGACCTCGCGGCAGCGGGGCCGCGACGACAGGAGGCCGTCGGGCGGCTATGGCCACCGGACGAGCACTGGCTCGCGGAACTCAGGTGGCTACGGCCACCCCGCCGGCGGCTATGAGCGGATCAATCTCAACGACGACCCCGCGGCACGCCTCCGCACCGACCGCGGCCGAGGCGGACGTCCGGAGCGCCGCGGCCGCTAGCCGCGCGCGTGGCCGCAAACTGCACGCCGCGGGACTGCTGATCGGCGCCGTGAGACAGCGGGGATCGCGGGCTTCTTGCTCTCATAGGCGTGCGCGGGGCGCGAGCACTTACGGCGCAGATGACCGTCGGGGGTTTGGGGGCTTTATTAGGGTTTTTCTCAGCTCATCTGCGCAGAATTACTTGCTACCAGCTCTAGAAGACCTGCCACCGATTTTCGTCGCGCAGAAATCCCTATGCTCAGCTCACCAATTTGACTAACCGCGCAGAAAGCCCAGAGCCCAGCTCATTAACTTGGGCTGGGCGCGGCGATTTCTGCGCCCCCGGAGCTGGGCATGTCGATTTCTGCGCAGCGAGGCCCTCCCCAAAGCTGGGCGCGGCGATTTCTGCGCAACTGAAGCAACCTCGGCCGTGCCAAGGGTCCGCGAAGTCGCCGGGCGCAAAAGCTATGGGATTGCTTTCGCGCCCGGCGACAGACTCGCACTTCTTGTCTTGCTCGCCACCCTGCCTGCTGCCTTGGTAAACACCACCGCTATCTCGATGATCTCTTCAGGTGACGCTCCGCCCAGGCCAGGCGTTCCTTTGCCTCTTCGACGTCTTCTTGGGCCTTAATTACCCGTGGTGCTCTTTCGGAAACGCCCCAGCTCAGTCCATCGATGGCGTCGAGCTCGGAAAGAAGCGCTTCTCGCCGTGCGAGCTCGAGTGACCTGCGCTCCAGCCGTGGCCGATGCGCACCGAGCCCGAGTCTTGGCCGGATGATGCCGTCGATCAAGCCGTCCATGTATGAGGTGCTCTCGTATTGGGATCGCCAGATCGAAAACGGCTGCAGCCCGAAGGCGAGCAGCTCATTGGCCCTTAAGGAATCCGCTTCCGCGCGGCCGTTCTCGTCGTGTATCCAGCCATGATAGTCGAGGCAGTATCCAAACTCTCCGTCGCTCGGCAGCGAGAAGAGGATATCTGGTTTCCTGACGTGCGCCGCGTCGAGCCTGCGCGATATACGGTCGACCACGAGCTCCTCGTTCATCGAGAGGATCGATAACCCGTAGCCGCCTCGCAGCCTGCTCCACGATATTCTGGCCGCGAGGCGGCTTTCCATCGGCGAGCCGGAGCGAGCGACCGCAAGCCCGCATGCCGCCCTGACCTTCGCCGTTCCTGCTGCTCTCGGCAGTGCGTCGGCAAAGGCCCTTATTTCATCTAGCGTGGAAAGAGGCGCTTTGCGTTGAAGCGTTCCCGCAGGGAATGAAGGATGCGCTGCATACAGACCGCAGATCTCGTCAATGAGCATCACCAACTCGAGCGTCGTTGCTCTTCGCGCTATTTGATAAATCATGAGCTCGGGCCTGACTATGGCGACCGTCTCTGACAATCGGAGCGCGGCGCCTGCGGGGAGCTTCACAGACAGCGCATGGGAACGAAACACCTCGTTTGACCTCGCGCCGCCTGGATCGGCGACAAGGAGCTCGATCGGGCGCGCGAGGCCGCGGAGCAGGGGGTCCGAAGATGCCCAACGCTCCGCTTCTGCCTTGGTGAGAGCCTGCGCGGGGATCTCGCTGAGGACTTCGGCGGACACAAGGGCTTTCGGAAAGTCCACGAGCCGCATGGCCTCGAGGGCCGAAGTATGTGAGATGACGTTGATCATGGTGGGAAGGATGGTAGACGCTCGGGCGGGTTCGGTGTCTTCCCGTATCTTCCCGCTATCTTGCGGATGGCTTCCGGGTATTGAGCGGGTGGCACTTCAATGGGTAACCAACTCGAGGTACAGCGATCTGGGCTGTGATGTATCGTCCTTTCGCGGTCGGCATAATGCGGGGGAGAGCCCCATCGAACATCCACAGTCATCGCCGTTCGCCGCTGAATTGCGCCGTTCATCGGGGAGCTTGGAACCGGGCTGGGCAGCGATGTTGCCGTTGGCGCGGATTTGCCGATTCTTTGAGAGAGTTTATCGACAATTGGCAGGTAAATGGGGCGACCGTACTTTCACATGGCGCCTGAAGGCGCGGGGGAGACCTGTGTTCGTACGGCGAAGATCGCCCGTCCGCGCAAAGCTCTCCGGTTCGAGCCCCGCGTTTCCCTGCTGTGCACAGAAACCTCGGCTTCAAGCTCCGTGGCGCGCAGAAACCTCAACGTTC
>NZ_DAWEMK010000126.1:0-4401 GCF_052362415.1 Paratractidigestivibacter sp.
GTGCGGCGTTCTCTTTATGTATGTAGGACGCCTCCTGCATGATGAGGGGCTGCTCGAGCGCGGCGCCATACCGGTGCCCCTCCTCATCGCGATGGGTGGAATTGGACTTTACGCGGGCTTGTTCGGCGGCGGCGCTTATATGGTCGAGAACAAATACCCGGCAGGTTTCCTTAACGTTGCCGGAGGTATTTGCCTCGCAATACTGCTTATCAAGGCATCAAAAGTGCTTTGCGACAAGTTCGCTCACGCCATGAGGCCTCTTGAGCTGATTGGCAAGATTACGTTGCCGCTGCTTTGTATGCACCTTGTTTTTCTACTCCTATGGGCCGAAATCAGTGCTTTGCTCGAGCGTCGCTGCGGCGTGGTGATCACCTCTTGGCTGCCGGTTTTAGCGATAAACGTCGCTGGTCCGCTCGTGCTTGTGGGCCTCATCGGGCTTCTTCCTAATCGCATGCGAGCGATGTTCGGATTGAAGAGTCGTTGAGGAGCCGGCTTCTTTGCCCGACCACTCACGGAGATGCAAGGACCGTGGGCGGTTTAAAACTCGAGTTGCGGGTTTCTCGGCATGCCGTGAGCGTTTTCGGGGTACCATAAACAAGTGGCGATTCCGCCGCAAGGTATCGCGTCCTACCCGGGCGCAGCATTTGGCCCCGCGGGGCTAAGAACGAAAGGCACGACATGGCACAGGGTACTGTTAAGTGGTTCAACCCGGACAAGGGCTACGGCTTCATCTCTCGCGAGGATGGCGACGACCTGTTCGTCCACTACTCCGAGATTCAGATGGACGGCTTCAAGACCCTGGACGAGGGCCAGGCTGTCGAGTTCGAGATCACGACCGGCCAGAACGGCAAGCTCCAGGCTTCCAACGTCCACAAGCTCTAAGTCCTTATTTCTATATGAGCTGAGAAGGGACCTGCCCACGGGCGGGTCTCTTTTTTTGCATCGTCCCGTCGTGTGTGTCCGACTATGACGTGTTTCTGCAGCACAACGCGGAGAACCCGGACCTGTTCGACAAGTTCGCCAACTTCGCCAACACGAGGACCGACTGGCGCTACAACGATTTCTACCTCTTCAACGGCGCGGACGAGTTTCTTACCGCCTCCGACAGAAGCGGCGTGGCGAGCTCGATCTCGGGCGTCTTCAACGAGATGTACGCCAAGAACACGAGCACGGTGCGCACATACTTGTCGAGCACCGGCCAGCAGATGATCGCCTTCGCCGTCCCGCTTTCCAATTCCGTCGAGATCAACGGTACCTCTTACACCGGCGTCGCGGTCAGCTACAAGGCGAGCGTCGTCCAGGAGCTCGTCTCGGCAAAGATCTACGATGGCTGCTCCGATGCATTTGTGGTGACGCCCTCGGGCGATGTGGCGATCTCGCTCCAAGAAAAGACGGAGCTGACCGATTCGTTCGTGAACCTCCCGGAATATCTGAGGGCACACACGGAGTTTGTGTACGGGGACGCCGAGTCGGTGCGCGCGGGGATCGCCGGGGGCGGGCAGGGCGTCGCGCTCGTCTCGAGCGGAGGCCGTGAGGAGTACCTCGCGTATCTGCCCTCTGGAGTCGACGGGTACTCGGTCGTCGGCATCGTGCGCCGTGACGTTGTCGAAGCCGGGGCGAAGCGCCTTCAGTCCGTCTCGATCCTGTCGATGCTGGGAATCGGTTGTTTGATCACCTGCATGGTCGTGGCGATCATCGTCCTCGTCAGCCATCGCCGCCTTGCCCACGAGGTCGAGGCGCGCCGCGCGGCGGAGGAGAAGGGCGCGCTCAACCGGCTGCTCTACAACGGGGTGGCGCAAATTATCGACCGGCTCGCCCTGGTCGACCTCGTGAACGACACTTATGAGTATCGCGAGCAGCAGCTGGGGGAGGACCTGTACCCCGAGCGCGGAAAATACCGCGCGCTTCTTGCCGAGGTGTCGCGTAGATACATGGTCTTGAACGGCGACGGGGAGGTGAAGATGGGCGCGCTCCTCTCGCCGGGGCGCATTAGGCGCGAGCTCGGGCGCGACGGCGATTTCCTCAAGATCGAGTACTGCGGCCGGACCGAGAACGTCTATAAGGTCATGAACGTCATCCCCGTCGAGTGGGGCGACGACGGGCTGGTGAGCAAGGTCATGCTCGCCGTGCAGGACATCGGCCAGAAGGTCGAGCTGCGCAACATCGCGAACACCGACGGCCTCACGGGGCTCTTCAACGGACGGTGCATGAGCGAGGTTCTCCACGACAAAGAAAGGCGCCGCGAGCCCTTTACGCTGTATTTCCTCGACCTCGACCGATTCAAGCCCGTGAACGACGAGTACGGCCACGACGTGGGCGACAAGCTGCTCATGGCCGTCGCCGAGAGGCTCCGCGGGTGTATCCGCTCGAGCGACTACGCCTTCCGCATCGGCGGCGACGAGTTCGTCGTCGCGGCGTGCATGAACGCAGACCCCGAGGGCGCGGCGATGCTCAAGGGCCGCCTAGAGGGGTCCATTGCCAAGCCGTACATCATCGACGGTTTGCGCATCGAGGTCGGGGCGAGCTGCGGGTTCGCCGCCTTCCCCGAGGAGGCGGACACGCTCGGGGGCGTGCGCGTCCTCGCCGACCAGCGCATGTATGCCGAGAAGGAACGCCGCTACGCGCAGCGCTGATGCTCGCTCGTCCCTGGGGCGCCCATCACTGGGTGACACCCATCACTGGGTGACAGTCATTGCGTGCAGTTTTCTGTGACACCCATTATCCGGGGACACCCATTGCCGGGTGACAGTCACCAGGAGCAGCACTTTTGGGACACACATGGGGTTCGCGGGCTATACTCGACTGGCAACCGAGCCGAGGAGAAGCACGTGGCCGTCACCAAACCTGTACACATTGAGGTGCCCGCTTACGCACTGCGCGTCGTCCGCGCGCTCGAGGGCGCCGGGTTCGAGGCCTGGGTCGTCGGAGGCTTCGTGCGCGACGCGCTCATGGGCGGGGCCGGCCACGATGTGGACGTGACGACCTCGGCGCCCTGGCAGCAGACCGCCCGCGTGCTGCGTGCCGCCGGCATCGAGGTCCACGAGACGGGTGCCCAGCACGGCACGGTGACGGCCGTCGTCGATGGCCTGCCCGTGGAGACGACCACCTACCGCGTCGAGGGCGCCTACTCGGACATGCGCCATCCCGACGTGGTGCGCTTCGTCGAGGACGTCCGCGAGGACCTCGCCCGGCGCGACTTCACCGTGAACGCGATGGCCTACCATCCCGAGCGCGGGCTTCTGGACCCCTATGGCGGCCAAGAAGACCTCGGCCGCGGCGTCATCCGCGCGGTGGGGGAGCCCCGCCGACGCTTCGAGGAGGACGCGCTGCGCGTGTTGCGTGCGGTGCGCTTCGCGTGCCGGCTCGGCTTTACCATCGAGCCCGCTACGCAGGAGGCGCTCGTCGCCTGCGCGCCCGAGCTCGCGGGCATCGCGCACGAGCGAATCGGCCAGGAAATGGACGGGATTCTCGCCTCGGGCCGCGTGGCATGGGCCCTGCGCCACGAGTTCGAAGTCCTCGCCGCCGCGATCCCCGAGCTCGCGCCCATGCGCGGCTTCGACCAAAAGAGCCCCTACCACGCCTACGACGTGCTCGAGCACACCGCGCGCGTCTGCGCCGGCGCCGAGGAGTTCACGGGCGGCTTCGCGCCGAGGGCCCTGCGTTGGGCCGCGCTTCTCCACGACGTGGCAAAGCCCGCCTGCTGGAGCGTGGACGAGGGCGGGCGCGGGCACTTCTTCGGCCACCCCGAGGAGGGCGCGCGCATGGCGGGCGAGGTCATGGGGCGCCTGGCCATCGAGCGCTCGACGGTCCGGGAGGCCCAGGCGATCATCCGCCTGCACGACCTGCCCATCCACCCGACCGTCCGCTCCATCCGCCGCATGCTCGCCAAGCTCGAGGGCGCCTGCCCCGGCAGGGGAGAAGCGCTCGCCCACGCGCTCATCGACCTCAAGCGCTCCGACGCGGTGGGCAAAGCGCCCAAGTGCATGGGCTACGCGGCCGAGCTCGACGCCATGGAGCGCGTGCTCAGGGCAGAGATCGCCCGCGGCGCCGTCTGCGCGATCGGCGACCTCAAGGTCAACGGCGCCGACGTCATGCGCGAGCGGGGGATCGAGCCCGGCCCGGGGGTGGGCATGGTGCTGCGATCGCTCCTCGACGCGGTGCTCGCCGACGAGCTGCCGAACGACCGGGAGGCGCTTCTTGCTGAGCTTCGGTACCGGTAGGGATGCGTCGCGCGGCGGGCTAGAAGCGCGAGCCACGGGCGTCGTGCCGATAAATTCCAAGCGTCGGAAAATTTTTTCCAATTGACGCTTGCAAAGTCCGCAACGCTCCCGTATAGTAATTTCTCGCGCAAAGGCGCGCTGAAGTAGCAAATTGGGACTTCGTCTAGTGGTAGGACAGCGG
>NZ_DAWEMK010000127.1:0-2521 GCF_052362415.1 Paratractidigestivibacter sp.
CCTCCCAGCGCGCCTGCGCCCATGCGAGCGCACGGCGCAGCGCCGCCTCGATGACGACGGAGAGCAGCACGATCGCGAGCGTCCAGGCAAAGAGGTCGGGTGTGTCGAGGTAGACCTTCGCGTTGTACAGATTGATGCCGATGGAGGGGTCTGGCAGGCCGATGACCTCGGCCGCGATGCCCGACTTCCACGAGAGCCCGACCGCGAGCGAGACCCCCGCGCGCAGGTACGGAGCGACCTCTGAGGCATAGATCGTCGTCACGCGCCGCCAGTCGCGCACACCGAAGACATCGGCCATCTCGAGCAGCGCTGGGTCGGTTTGGTCGATGCCTTCGAGCACGTTGGTGTACACGATCGGCATCGCCATCAGAAACGAAATGATTATCGACAGCCGGCGTGAAGGAACCCAGATCAAGACGAGGATCACGAAGCTCGCCACCGGCGCCGCCTTCACAGCTCCTACCAGCGGAGCGGCGAGCGTGTGGACCGCTCGCCAGCGACCGGCGGCCGCGGCGAGCGCCACGCCGACCACGACCGCGAGTATAAAGCCCACAGCGATCCGTGCCAGCGAGAGCCCGACCGCACCCCAGAACTCCCCCGCCTGCGCGAGCTCGACGAGACGCGCCGCGACCTCGGCGGGGCCCACGAGGATGATTCGGGAGCTGATGGCCTGCGCCGCGAGCTGCCAGACGACGAGCCAGAACGCCACGGCGAGCGCCCGCTCCCCCCAAACGGGAAGCGAGCGCGGTGCGGGCTTCTTGCCCGTCGGTTGGTTGCGTGTGGCTCGGTCGCTCAAAGCAGGAGCTAGGCGATGTAGTAGAAGTCGTCGCCGGGGAGCTTGCCGCCCACGGCCTGGGCGTTCTGATCCGCAAGCTCCTCGAGGTAGCCGCCGAGCTGGACCTTCATGTCGTCGCCAGAGACGAAGGTGATGTTGCACGCCGGGAGGGCCTTCTTTGCGACAGCCTCGGGGACGATGTCGTACTTGCCCACGAGCGCCGCCGCGTCGTCGGTGTTCGCGTTGACGAACTCGACGGACTCCTGATAGTGCTCGAGGAAGGTGCTGAGGGCCTCGGGGTGCTCGTCGGCGAACTCGCTGCGGACGATGGCGACGCCGGTGATGAGGTTGCCGTCCTTGCCCTCGGCCTCGCTCGCGGCGGCCCATTCCTTATTGAGGTCGAGCGCGACGCGGATCTGGTCGTTCTTGGCCTGGGCGGTGGTCACGAAGGGCTGCGGGAGCATGGCGATGGCGGTCGCGTCCTGGGTCAGGGCGGCGACGCACTCGGAGTGCTCGGACTTCCACTCGATGGTCACGTCGGTCTCGGGGTCGAGGCCGTTGGCCTTGAGGACGTACTCGAGCGCGTACTCGGGCGTCGCGCCCTTGCCAGCGGAGTAGATCGTCTTTCCCTTGAGGTCGGCGACGGTGTGGACCGTGTCGCCGAGCTCGCAGATGTAGAGGACGCCCAGCGTGTTGATGGCGATGACGCGGACGGCGCCGGAGGTCTTGTTGTAGAGGACGGAGGCCAGGTTGGCGGGGACGGCGGCGATGTCGACCTCGGACTTGGAGATCAGGGGCGCGACCTCGTCGGCGGATGCGACGATCTGGAAGCTGTAGTCCTCGTCCTTGAGGTTGCCGTCGTCGACCTCGCTCATGAACTTGACGAGCCCCATGGCGGTCGGGCCCTTGAGCGCGGCGGCGCGAACGGCTACGGGGGCGGCGTCGGCCTTGGCGGCGTCGTCGTCCTTCTTTGCGTCAGCGGCGGGCTTGGCGTCGTCGGACTTCTGGGAACCGCAGGCAGTGAGCGCGATAGAGCCGAGGCCGCAAGCCACGAGCTGCAGGAACTTACTTCTGGTTAGCATAATCCCCTACTTTCAAACAAACTGTTTGGTGCATGAGCACCATAACACGGCGTCTATTGTAGGGGCGCGGCGTCACGGTGGACGGGCGATATCCAGGGAAGAGCGGTCATGCGGCGGCGAGAGGGGCGAAGGCGGCACGGGGCGATACCGAGCAGCGGCTGGCGGGCGCGGCGAAAAACGCCGCTGTGGCACAGGGCGTAACAAAAAGAGCCGCTGTGGCACGCGATTCCGTGCCACAGCGGCCATTCTTGTCACACGATGTGCCACAGCGGCGATTCTTGCCACGTCGGGACAACCCCGAGCGGAGGAGGTCCTTCGTAGGCGGCGAGTCTACCGAGTGTCCTTCGCGGGCGAGGTGGCGGGCGGCGACGGGCCGGGCCGGCCGCCGGCGGGCGGCAGCGGGACGGAGCCGGACAGCGGGGCGAGACCGGGCAGCGGGGCGGAGCCGGGCGGCGGGTCTAGCGGGAGCCGAGGCCAAGCTTGTCGGCGACGTCGCCAAGCTTCTGGGCCACGTCGTTCACGGCGCCGCTGATGCCGTCGATCTTTCCCGCCACCTCGCGGGCCTTGTCGGCATACTCGTCGACCACGCCGGTGAGGCTGCCGTCAGAGGAATCACTGGAGCCATCTTTTTTGCTGGAAGAGCCGCTCTTCTTATCCGCGGAGC
>NZ_DAWEMK010000127.1:2531-4401 GCF_052362415.1 Paratractidigestivibacter sp.
CCGTTCTCCTGGGTGCGCTTGGACGAGTCGCCGCCGAGTTTTTTCTGCCCGTCGGAGACGGCGCTCGCCGCGGCATCGGCCACGCCGGCGGCGGCGCTCGAGGCCGCGCTCGTCACCGTCGAGACCACGATACTGCCCACGAAGAAGACCGCGAGCACGACCAGGAGCGCGACGGCGGCCTTCAGGCTGGCGCGGCTGCCCCGGTCGAGGGCTTGGTCGTATGTGTTCGGGGTCGCGTCGGGAACCGGCTGCTGCGGAGGTGAGGGAATCGGCCGCTCGGCAGGGGCGGTTTGCCAGCGGCTCTCGTTGCCGCGCGCAGGCGCGGGCGTGGGTTGGAATTGCACGGTGCGAGACAACGGCTGTGCGGCATAGGGGCTCGGAGCGGAGGCCGAAGGCGCTGGGTAGGAGCTCGGAGCGGAGGCCGGCTGAGCGGAGCGGGAGCCCGGCGTGAGGTATTGGTCCTGCGCGGGGTATTGGTTTTGCGCGGGGTATTGGTTTTGCGCCGCGCGGGAGCTCGGCCCCGCGTATCGATCCTGCGCGGCGTACGGGGCCTGCGCGGCATATTGACCCCGCGCGGCAGCCGGCTGCTGCGGCGCGCTCGGCCGCGCGGCGGGAGCCGAGGGCGGGACCTGATCCGGCTGCTCGAGGGCCCAGGTCTCGTCGTCGATGGCGTCGAACCCGTCGCCGAACTTCTGGTTATCGTAAAACCGCTGGTCGGGCATTGCGCTCCTTTGACGCCCAACTACTTTTGCAACAGGTACCCAACATATGCCGCCCGATGTCGGCGCGGGGCGGTTTGCGGCGAAGCCCATCAACTCACCATGTGCACAGCGAGCAGGCGTCAGCCGTGGTGTTGTGCTCGCCGCCAGGTAGTCGCGTCTGGGGCTCAGAAGCCGCCCCGTCGCTCGCGGCAAAAGCTTCTTGGCGACTTTATGGAGCAAAGGACCCACGGGAGTCTTGGAGGCGGCGCTGGGCATAATCTTCCAGGCTAAATAGTTTCTAGTGTAAGGAGGTTTCAGTGGAAAGCACCTTGCGGGACATCGACGACCATCGCGACGCGAGCGCCGAAGACGTTCCGAGCCCCGAGCTCGCCGACCTCGCCCGTCAGCTCTTTGAGCAGTTCGCACAGCTCGGGCGCAACATCCACCCGAACGCCCAGAACTTCACCCGCGGAGAGGCCGGCGTGATCCGCACGCTGCACCTGGCCGACCTCGCCGGCGAGCCCACGCTCACGCCGACGCAGATCGCAGAGCGCTCTCACCTGAGCACCGCCCGAACGGCGAACGTCTTGCGCGCGCTCGAAGAGAAGGGCTGGATCAGCCGTGAGCACGACACCGCCGACCGGCGGCGCGTGACGGTCACGCTGACCCCAAAGGGCGAGTCCGAGCGCAGTCGTCGCCGCAAAGAGATGGACGACCGCGCCGCCGACTTCCTCGGCAAGCTCGGCGCCGAGGACGCGCACGAGGCAATCCGCATCCTCGCCCGATGCAACGAGATTCTGGGCCAAAAAAAGAAGGCCGCCCCCGAACCGGCGAACAACACAGAAAGGAAGTGACGCCGAGTGAGGATCTTCAAGCTCTTTAAGAACCACATCCTGGCGCTCCTCGCAGCGGTGGCGCTCATCACCATCAGCTGCAACGCCGACCTCACGCTGCCCACGTACATGTCCGAGATCGTGGACGTGGGCATCCAGCAGGGCGGCATCGAGAGCCCCGTCCCCACCACCATCCGTCGCAGCACCCTCGACGACCTCGAGCTCTTTATGTCCGACGAGGACACCGCGACCGTCGAGGCCGCCTACTCCGCGCCCGAGGCCGATGGCGTCTGCACCTACACCGGCTCCGAGGCGGACCGCGCCGAGGACGGCCCC
>NZ_DAWEMK010000128.1:0-1666 GCF_052362415.1 Paratractidigestivibacter sp.
GGCTGCCGAGTAAACAGCAGCCTCGGGTCGTGTGGCCCAGTTCCAAGGCTCACCTGCGTGACTCATAGCTTTGCGTAAAGCAGGCGCCCTGTGCCAAGCGACTCGGCACAGGGCGCTTTTGTGTGGGGAGGTAGGAATGCTGGGCTCTGTGCGCAGGAATCTTGGGGGCATCGGTAGTGCTGCACGTTGATCTCCGGGCGTCGGTAACGATGCACGGGAATCCGGGGGGCGTCGGTAACGATGCACGGGAATCCGGGGGCGTCGATAACGCTGCACCATATTCCTGGAGCGTCGGTACCGACGGTCGACCATTCCGACGCGGATTCTACCGACGCTCCCGGATTCTGGTGAGAAACGCCACTTTTGCCCCTTCTTCGCACGGGTTTCAAGGAGTGTCAGTACCGACGGTCGGGGATTCTGGTGCGTTTGTTACCGACGGTCGGGGATTCCCGCGTGACATTACCGACGGTCGGGGATTCCGGCGCAGCCGTTACCGACGGTCTCAACTTTCGGCCCAGCGTCTCTGGTCGTTGGCGCAACAAAGCCTCAAAGGCCATCCGCTCCCATCCCTCAAAGTCAATCCGCTCCCATTGCCTCTGATGCTGTTTGCGCACATTCGGGTAGAGTAGGGAGGAATTGCAGGTCAAGTTACAGGCCATAGAAAGGACCCAACCATGTCCGAGCTCATAAAGAACGTCTTGAAGGAATCCGTCTTTACCCTCGCCGACCTCGTCCAGGTCGAGGAGGGGCGCGTGAACAGCCTCACCCTCTCGCAGACCCCCGCGACCAAGGTCACGCTCTTCGCCATCGATGCGGACGAGGGCATGAGCAGCCATGCCGCCGGCGGAGACGCCATGGTCAACGTGCTGGAGGGCGCGGGCGAGATCACCATCAACGGCGTCGCGCACGAGGTCGGCGCGGGGCAGTCCATCGTGATTCCTGCGGGCGCGCCTCATTCGGTGCGCGGCGTCACCGCCTTCAAGATGCTGCTCGTCGTCGTTTTCGCGTCGTAGACGGGAGGGGGAGAGAAACCCATGCCGTTCCGTAACCTTCCGACCGATGCCGTCGCGCCGCTCTCCTCGCTCGTCGAGGTGCGGCCCGGACAGGTTTCGAGCCGCTCGCTCACGCGCATCGGCGATGCGCTCGCCGGTACGCTTCTGGCCTTCGACGAGGGCGAGTCCGTGAGCGAAGAGACCTACGCGGGCGACACCCTGTACTACCTCGTCGAGGGCGAGGCTGACGTCAACGGCGTGCGGATGGCTGCTGGCGACGTGCTCATGGTCCCCGCCGGCACCCTGCACGCGGTCGAGCCGGTCTGTGCCTGCAAGGTGCTGCAGCTCACGCTTTTTTAGGGGATTGGACTTAATGGATCGTTATCCGGGGCTCGTCGGGATCGGCGGGCCCCGGAATTTCTTTTCTGAGGTATGGCATAAGCCATGCTCCCGTCGTTACCGCAATTTTTTGGTTTGGCATAAACCGAAATACCGTTGTTCCCGATTTAGGGTTCAGGAACAAGAAGTTCGAGCCTGTGTCACCCCTCATCTGGGGTTTGAGTTGAGATCTGAGCCTGTGTCACCCGTCATCTGGGGTTTGTTGCATGAGATGAGCCCATGTCCCCCGGTCGTTTGGGGACGAGGCAGCCCCGATGACCGGGGGACCTAGGCTG
>NZ_DAWEMK010000128.1:1676-4329 GCF_052362415.1 Paratractidigestivibacter sp.
CCGGGGGACATAGGCTTCTTGCTGTTTGCGACCCCCAGATGACGGGTGACATAGGCTCGCCATGGCCGCCGAACCCCAGATGACCGGGGGACATGGGCTCGATGCACGAATTGAGCCCACTCGGCCGGCCGCAGCACCTATCATTACTGGCTGTGCGACCAGGTGGTCTCCGGCGCCAGCTTGAACGCGATCGTGTACTGGTTGATCAACGGGTCCACGTGGCAGAAGAACACGCGCCCGTCGAGCGGCGCCGTGAGCATCTCCTTCACGTGGGCGTCGCCTGTGTCGAGCACCTGCCCGAGCGTCTGACCTGCGCGGACGCGCTCGCCGGGCTCGACGTCGCGCAGAAAGAACCCGCCCGCGCGCTCGCACCGGACGTCCACGAGCGACGCCTCGTCGAGGCGCGTCGAGCGGAAGCCGCCCGGCAGCGAGAAGCGCACCACCCCGCGGTCATCGAGGAACCGCAGGATACAGTCCTCGACCTCGTCCGCGTTGCGGGTCGAGAGCGACCCCATGTCGCGCACGAAGACGCTGAACGCGTGCGTGTCCCATACCTGCCAGTTGTAGTTGAGCGTCGTCGTGTCGAAGCTCGAGGGCTTCTTTGCGACGACATAAGGGAAGCCGAACGCCTCGGCGAGCTGGAGAGACTGCAGGCTGATGGGCCCGGCGTCCGTCACTCGGACGTGCGGCTGGAAGTCCCCGGGTAGATAGAAGCTGCAGAGCTGGATACCGTAGTCGTAGCCCTGCACGGCGCGGAAGAGCCCGTCGGCGATGCGCTGGGTCGTCTCGCCGAGGTCGTAGCCCGGAAACATCCGGTTGATGTCGGTGCTGTCCACCGGCCAGAACCGCTCGGATATGTTCATGGAAAACGCGTTCACGGAGGGCACGACGAGGACGCGGCGGCCGGGATCCATGGCGCCCTTCTCCTCAAGGGCGCCAAGGCGCCTCACGAGGTCTGCGCACACGTAGGTCTGCTCAACCTCGTTGCCGCGCATGGAGCCGACGACGGCGACGCACTTGGGCGCGTCCGCGCGGCCGAACTCGTAGCCCCAGATGGTCAGCGGCTCTCGGTAGGGGGTGTCGAGGGTGTAGAGGTTGATCTTTCTCATGATTCGACGTCCTTCAGGATGCGGCCGAGGAGCGACCCGGGGTACACGACGGGGTATTCGCGCAGGGTGAAGAGAAGCCCAGAGGCGGGCGCGACGACGCGCTCGGCGACGCGCCCGGTCAAGGTATCTGCCACGATGCCGATGAGCTGGCCCTTCTTTACTTTGCTGCCGTGCGGGGCCTCGGGGAGGAAGACCCCTCCGGCGGAGGCGTTGAGGTAGGCGACCTCGCCGTCATGGGACACGATGGGCGCGAGCGCCGCGCGGAAGCCGCCGTCCCAGGCGCCGAGGTGAGCCGCGAGGTGGAGGATCCCTTGGGTGAGGCACTCGCCGTAGCCGCGCGTGACGCGCATCCCGACGCCCGTCTCGACGACGAGCGCGCGGGTGCCCGTGGTGTTGAGCGCGTATGCGAGGGTCGACTGCAGGACGGTCGCAGAGGCGTGGACCCAGACGAAGTCCACGTTGAGCAGGGACGCGAGGGGCAGGAGCTCGTCGGCGGAGAGCTCGTTGATGCGGACCTGGGGCATCTCGCGCAGGAAGATGTTCGATGCGTGGATGTCGACGGCGACGTCCACGCCGGAGATGTCGTCGAAGACCGCCGCGGCGAGGGTCTCGGTGAGGTCGCCGTCGCGCTTGCCGGGGAAGGTGCGGTTGAGGTCGACGTCGAACATGGGGACGCCGCGCTCGATCGAGTTGATGCCGAGCGGGTTGATCGCGGGGTAGATGTCCACGGTGCCGTAGAGCTTGTCCAGCTGGGACTCGAGTGCCTCTGCGAGCTTGAAGGCGACGTATTGGCCCTCGAGCTCGTCCCCGTGCACGCCGGTGACGACCGCGATGCGGGGCTTGTGACCGGCAGCTGCCGCCTCGCCGCCGAAGGGCGCGGGGGCCGTGCCCTCGATGCGGTGCTTCTGGATGATCAGGTTCTCGCCCACGGGCAGCTCTGCCCGGAATACCGTCTGGATCACGCGCTCCCCTTTCTTCGCAACGTCTACCTGCGATTATGCGTCACGTGTTGTTAAGCCCCCTTAAACGACGCGTTACCATCCGTCACTGGGTGACAGTCATCGGCTGATGGGTGGCACCGAATGATGTCTGTCCCAGAAAGCTGCACGCAATGACTGTCATCCAGTGAGGGTCGCCGTTAACGGGTGTGGGTCACCAGGTGAGAGAGGCGTCGTCGGTCACGCGGACGCTGACGGACATGCTCTGGCGCGCGCCGCCGACGAAGACGCCGCGCTCGATGGGGCAGTCGGCGAAGTCGCGCCCGTGCGAGAGCGCGATGAGCACGTGGGCGAAGTCCTGGCAGACGCCGCGCCCGCCGGCGAGCGCGTCCTCGCCGCAGGTCCGCACGTCCGTCGCTCCCTTCTCGTACGCGAGCGCCCCGGCGACGGCGTCGCTCGGGCGCCGGGCCTTCTGGAGCGCCGGCAGGTTCGCGCTCACCCGCAGCACGTCGCCCACGAACTCACGCACCCGCGGCCCTGCCGACGCGAGCTCGCTCGGCCGAAGGTAGATAGGGTGCGCCGGCTCCGGGCTCACGTTCGCGGAGT
>NZ_DAWEMK010000129.1:0-789 GCF_052362415.1 Paratractidigestivibacter sp.
TTTTCCCTTGCAGATGCTGAGGCCCGCCCCGGGGAGACCCGGGGCGGGCCTTTTTCTGCGCGGCGGTGGGGTGCTGCCCCGCGGCCCGACGGCGAGAAGGCGTATTCTCACAAAATGTTGTCCTGAGGCCGTGGTTCTGTGGGAATACGCGATCTCGATAGCGTGATGACGATCGGGCCTTCCAATAGCAACTTCCCGTTTGATGACGAAAAGGGACAGTCCCTTCTCATCATTTCTCGGAGCGATGCAAGAAAATGACGAAAAGGGACTGTCCCTTTTCGTCATTCTGTATGGCTACCGATGCTTGCCCGGATGATGACCGCTGGCGACCCCTAGCTCGTGGGGCTCTTTATGTGGTTGCCGATGATCTCGGAGACGTCGGAGACCGATACGAACGCTGAGCTGTCGATCGAGTCGATGACCTCGCGCAGCTCACGGACCTCGTACTTTGTGATGACGCAGTAGAGGACCTTCTTTGCGCCGGAGAGCATGCCTTCGCCGTCCATGATGGTCACGGTGCGCCCCATACGGGCGTAGATCTGCTTGCAGATCTGGTCAGCGTCATCGGTGACGATGAGCGCGGCTTTAGCCTGGCTCATTTCGGACTCGACCATGTCGAGGACCTTTGAGGTGATGAAGTAGGTGAGCAGCGAGTAGAGTGCGCGGTCAACGCCGAACAGCGCGCCCGCGAGGCCGTAGATGATGACGTTCATGGCAAGGACCAGCTCACCTACGGCGAGGTCGGTCCTTCGGCTGAGTAGGATAGCGACAGCCTCGGTGCCGTCCAAA
>NZ_DAWEMK010000129.1:799-4279 GCF_052362415.1 Paratractidigestivibacter sp.
GTCCAAACAGCCGCCCTCTCGGATGACGATGCCGACACCGAGGCCCAGCAGGACACCTCCGAAGCAAACAGCGAGCAGGGCGTCGCCTGTGGCCTTTGCCCATCCGCCGTACAGCTCCACGCAGGCGGAGAACACTGCCATCGAGAAAACCGCGCGTACGGTGAAGCTGCGCCCGAGCTTAAGTCCGCCGAGGATGACGAACGGTACGTTGAGCAGGATGGTGAGCGCAGCGAGCGGCAACCCTGTGAGGTGCGAGACCATGATGCCGATGCCGATCACGCCGCCGTCCAGGATTGTGTTCGGTACGAGGAACTCCTCGACGGCAAGGGCGGCGATGGCCGACCCGAGCGCGAGGGGCGCGAAGGTGAGGATAGGATGGTTGGCCCGTCGTTTCAAAGGGGCTCCTTTCCGCGTGCGATGCAGGAGGATGAAGAGAAGAGCCGAGCCCTTCTCTTCATTTCTTTGTATCATTCCGAGGGCTGTTAAGCTTGATGGAATGACGAAAAGGGACTGTCCCCTTTCGTCATTTGAGGGGAGGCGGGATGCTGTATTCGATGGCGCCGATGGAGGGGATCACGGGGAGCGTGTTCCGCCGGGCGCACGCCGAGGTGTTCGGGGCGATGGGGCGCTACTACACGCCGTTCGTCTCGCCGTTGCCGAAGGTGGGCGGTCGCTTTGTCGGGCGCAACAAGCGCGAGCTCGACCCCGCGGCCAACGCCGGGCTCGACGTGGTCCCGCAGCTGCTGGGCAACGATGCCGGCCGCGCCGTGTGGGCTGCCGGGCTTCTGGCGCAGATGGGCTACAAAGAAGTAAACCTCAACCTCGGGTGTCCATCGGGGACGGTCGTGGCCAAGGGTAAGGGCGCGGGCATGCTGCGCGACCCGCATGCGCTCGAGGCGTTCCTGCAGGATGTGTGCGAGCGCTCGCCGCTGCCGGTCTCTGTGAAGACGCGCATCGGTATCGCCGACGACTCCGAGTTCGACGAGCTGCTCGATGTGTACTCCCACTGCCCGCTCGCCGAGCTCATCGTGCACCCGCGCGTACAGAAGGACCTCTACCGAGGTGCGCCGAGGCAGGCGCGGTACGGTGAGGCGCTCGAGCAGGCGCCTTTTCCCGTGGCCTACAACGGCGATATCCGCTGCGCGGCAGACGCGGAATCGCTTACAAAGAAGTGCCCGCGGACACGCCACATCATGCTGGGACGCGGCCTGTTGGCCAATCCGGCGCTCGCGCGCGAGCTCGCGGGCGGCCCTGCGCTCACCATGGCCGAGCTGCGCCGCTTCCACGATGCGCTGTACGACGCGTACACGGAGCAGATGGGCGGCAACGCGGTCGCGCGCATGAAGGAGTGGTGGGGCTACGCTGAGGGCTGCTTCGCCGACCCGAAGGCCGTCTACCGTGCGCTGCGCAAGGCCCGCCGTGCCGACGAGTACGAGGCTGCGGTAGAGAAGGTCTTCTCGCTGTAGGAACGCCCCCCCAGCGCTTAGAACAGCGTCTTCATGTCCGTGTCCTGCACGCGCGCGCCGGAGGAGGGGAGGTTCTGGGCGCGGAAGCGCTCGACGTCGATGTCGTCGCCGAGGAAGTCCGCCGCCTCGCCAACCGAGGTGATCAGGCGGCCCTTCTTTGCGGTGAGGGCCTGGACGCCCTGGGTGCTCGTCGTGGTCTTGGTCTTGAGCAGCGAGGTGTTGAAGTTGACGAGGCGCTGGTCGTTCGAGGCGAGCGCGATGTCGCGGTCCTCCTTGAGCACCTGCGCATGGAGCAGCTTGGCTCCGCCGTAGATGGCGTTCTTCAGGCGCTTGCGGTTGGTTTTGGTGACATAGCCGGAAAGCGCCACGCGGGCCACGCGGCCGTTCTCGAAGACGAAGAGCACGTCGGCCTTGTAGTCCTCGGGGTCGATCACCCAAATCACGGACTCGTCGGAGTCCATCTCGAGGTCGGTCGGCAGGTAGGAGCCGAGCTGGGCCGACTTGGTGTCCTCGAACTGCGAGACCTTGCACTTGTAGACCTGGCACTTATCGGTGAACACGAGGAGCTCATGGGTATTCGAGGAGGGGAACTCGATGAAGGGGGCGTCGCCATCCTTGTACTTGAGCGTCGCGGCCTTCTTGAGCACGCGGTCAGTCATCTTTTTGAGGTAGCCCTCCTGCGAGAGCATCATCGTCACCGGGTACTCCTCGACCTCGGGCTCGAGGCTGACCTCGACGACGTCGGAGGGGTCGATGCGGCCCGTGCGACGTGGCGTGACGTACTTCTTGTTCACCGCAGCGAGCTCGTCGCTGATGACCTGCTTGATCTTCGTCTCGCTGGCCAGCGTCGCGTTGATCTGGGCGATGTCCTCCTCGAGCTTGGCGATGTCCTTGGTGCGATTGAGGATGTACTCCTCGTTGATGTTGCGGAGCTTGAGCTCGGCCACGAACTCGGCCTGGGTCTCGTCGATCTGGAAGCCGCGCATGAGGTTGGGCACGACCTCGGCCTCGAGCTTGGTGTTGCGGATGATGGCGATGGCCTTGTCGATGTCCAGGAGGATCGCCTCGAGGCCGCGCAGGAGGTGCAGGCGCTCGGACTTCTTTCCAAGGTCGTAGTTCAGGCGGCGGCGGGTCGAATCGACGCGCCAGGCGACCCACTGCTTCAGGATCTCGCGGACGCCCATGACGCGCGGGTAGCCGTCGACGAGCACGTTGAAGTTGCACGAGAACGAGTCCTGCAGCGTGGTCGAGCGGAACAACTTGGCCATGAGCTCGTCGGGGTCGACGCCGCGCTTCAGATCGATGGCGATGCGCAGGCCGGAAAGGTCGGTCTCGTCGCGGATGTCGGCGATCTCGCGCACCTTGCCCTCCTTGGAGAGCTTGACGATACGCTCGATGATGACGTCGGTCTTTGTGGTGTAGGGGATCTCGTAGACCTCGATGATCCGCTCCTCGGGGATCCAGCGCCAGCGCGAGCGGACCTGGAAGCTGCCGAGGCCGGTCTCGACGATGCGCTCCATCTCTTCGCGGCGATAGATGATCTCGCCGCCGGTCGAGAAGTCCGGCATCGGCATGTACTCGAGCAGGTCGCAGTCGGGGTCCTTCAGGTAGTGCATGGTGGCGGTGCAGACCTCGTTAAGGTTGAAGCCGCAGATGTCGGAGGCCATGGCGACGCCGATGCCCTTGTTCGCGGACACGAGGATGTTCGGGAACGTGGTGGGCAGGAGGCGCGGCTCCTTCATGGCGCCGTCGTAGCTGTCGACGAAGTCGACCGGGTCCTTGTCGATGTCCTTGAAGATCTCGGCGCTGATGGGCGCGAGCTTGGCCTCGGTGTAGCGGGAGGCTGCGTAGCTCAGGTCGCCCGAGTAGTACTTGCCGAAGTTGCCCTTGGACTCGACGAAGGGCGTGAGCAGGGCCTCGTTGCCCGTGGCCAGGCGGACCATGGTCTCGTAGATGGCCGCGTCGCCGTGGGGGTTGAGCTTCATGGTCTGGCCCACGATGTTGGCGCTCTTCT
>NZ_DAWEMK010000130.1:0-621 GCF_052362415.1 Paratractidigestivibacter sp.
TCATCGTGCGCGAGGGCGGGGAGGGCGCGGCGTCGCCTGCGGGCGTCGCCTCCGAGGTCGCCTCGCTCGCCGACGACTCGCTGCGCGCCGCCGAGCCGCCCGCGCCCGTCCCCACGCCCCAGAGGATCCAAGACCCTGCGCTCGAGGGACTCGAACCGGGCGAGCTCACCTCTGAGCTCGCGCGCCGCATGATCGGCGACCATGAGCTCCTGCCGGCCCAATAAGCGGCGCTCGTTGTGCTCGGCGCGCATCGAAGCTGCCTCGCTGTTATGGCGACGGGGCGGGGCAAGTCGCTCATCTTCTACATCCACGCAGCGCGTGAGGCTATCCTCGAGGGGGCAGCGTCCGTCTTCGTCTACCCGCTGCGCGCCCTCGTCGCCGACCAGGCCTTCCATCTGCAGAAGACCCTCGGCGCCCTTGGCCTCGCGACGGAGGTCCTCACCGGGGAGACCGACGCCGCCGACCGCGACGCCGTCTTCGCCGGGCTCGCCGACGGCGCGGTCGACGTCGTCCTGACCACGCCCGAGTTTCTCGCTATCCATTCCGCCCGGTTCGCCTCGGCCGCGTGATGAGCCTCGTCGACGACGACGAAGCCGATACGGCCCGCCTCGGCGAACCGGG
>NZ_DAWEMK010000130.1:631-1457 GCF_052362415.1 Paratractidigestivibacter sp.
TGGGCATCGACGAGAAGGACGTGGTCGTCGACGAGGCTTGCCGCCCGAACCTCCGCATCGTCGACCACCGCAACCTCCATGACCGCGAGAGCGCCCTTGTGAGCCTTGTCTCGGCGGGGCGCAAGACCATCGTCTACGTCACCTCGCGCCAGCAGTCGGTCGAGGTCGTGCGCCTGCTCAGGCACCGGCTTCCCGACCTCGCGAGCAGGATCTCGTTCTACAACGCCGGCCTTACGCGCGAGGTGCGCGGCCGCGTCGAGCGCGCCTTCAGGTCAGGCGAGCTCACCTGCATCGTATCGACGAGCGCCTTCGGCGAGGGCGTGAACCTCCCCGATGTGCGCGACGTCGTGCTCTACACGCTGCCCTTCGGCGACGTCGAGTTCAACCAGATGAGCGGGCGCGCGGGCCGCGACGGGCAAGAGGCGCTCGTCCACCTGCTCTTCGGCGGGCGCGACGTCCGCCTGAACGAGAGGATCCTCTCGTCTTCCGCCCCCGAGCGCGCCGACCTCGTGGCGCTGTGGCGCGCGCTCGTCTCGCTCTCGAGGGCTGCGGGCGGCGACTTCGCCCTCGATGACGACCAGGTCGTGGCGATGGCGGCGGCCTGCGACCCCTCGCGCTCCATCGACCCCTCCGAGGTCGAGAGCGGCCTTGGGGTCTTCGAGGAGCTCGGCTTCCTCACGGTTACGGGCTATGGGGACGCGCGCCGCGTGAGGATGACGCCGTCCCCCGCGCGAATGGACCTCGCGCAGTCCGTGCGCTACCTCGAAGGATTGCAAGGCCGAGACGAATTCGGCGGTTTCTGCGATTGGGTGCTACATTGTCCCCA
>NZ_DAWEMK010000130.1:1467-4261 GCF_052362415.1 Paratractidigestivibacter sp.
AGCTCGCCGCCCAGGTGACGAGGCCCATCTCCCCGAGCTTCGGAACCGTGGTTGGAAAGGTTTGATCATGGACGAAAAGTCGACCGCCGCTTCCGGCGCCGAAAGGGGCATCGCCCCGGCGGCCAAGCCCACCGCCCCCTCCGCGGCGCACAAGCCGACGGTGAGGCAGCCGCCCGCGGCAGCCAATTATCGGCTGCTCGAGAGCGCCTGCAAGTCCTACATGGACGCCGAGGGCGTCGAGAAGGTCGAGCGCGCCTACCGTTTCGCCGCCGATTACCACCGCGACCAGCGCCGCCGGTCCGGCGAGCCTTACATCAACCACCCCGTAGAGGTCGCGCTCATCCTCGCCAAGGACCTTCGCATGGACGAGGACACCATCTGCGCGGCCCTTCTCCACGACACCGTCGAGGACACCTCAGCCACGCTCGAGCAGCTCAAGGGCCTCTTTGGCGAGACCGTCGCCGACCTCGTCGACGGCGTGACCAAGCTCACGAGCGTCAAGGTCGCCACGATGGACGAGAAGCAGGCCTGGAACCTTCGCAAGATGTTCCTCGCCATGAGCCACGACATTCGCGTCGTCATCATCAAGCTCGCCGACCGCCTCCACAATATGCGCACCCTCGCTGCCCTGCCTCCCGACCGCCGCCTCTTCAAGGCGCGCGAGACCATGGACGTCTACGCGCCGCTCGCCGACCGACTCGGCATCAGCTCGATCAAGTGGGAGCTCGAGGACCTCGCGTTCTTCTGGCTCGAGCCCGAGGAGTACCAGCGCGTCGCGCGCATGGTCCAGGACTCGCGCGCCCAGCGCGAGGACGACGCCGAGGCGGCCATGAAGACCCTCGACGACGAGCTCAAGCGCGTCGGCCTCAAGGACTACCAGATCACGGGCCGTCCCAAGCACCTGTGGTCCATTTACCTCAAGATGACCCGCAAGGGGCGCGACTTCTCCGAGATCTACGACCTCATCGCCCTTCGCGTGATCACCCAGACAGTGGGGGACTGCTACTCGGCCCTCGGCGCCGTCCATACCCTGTGGCACCCGCTGCCCGGGCGGTTCAAAGACTACATCGCGACGCCGAAGGCGAACCTCTATCAGTCGCTCCACACCACGGTCGTCGGCCCCGATGGCCGGCCCATCGAGATCCAGATCCGCACCGTCGAGATGCACGAGGCGTCTGAGTACGGCATCGCCGCCCACTGGCTCTACAAGAAGTCGGGAAACTCCCGAGGGAGGATGAGCGCCGAGGACCGCTCCATCGACTCGACCATCAACTGGATCCGCCGGAGCCTCGACTGGGCCGTTGAGGATGACGTCGACGATGCCCACGAGTTCCTGGACAACCTGCGCGTCGACCTCTTTGAGCACGAGATCTTCGTCTTTACCCCCAAAGGCGAGGTCTTGAGCCTGCGCCGCGACTCCACCCCGCTCGACTTCGCCTATGCCGTCCATACCGAGGTCGGCAACCACTGCGTCGGCGCGAAGGTCAACGGCTCGGTCGTGCCGCTCACCTACAAGCTCAACATGGGCGACCGCGTCGAGATCCTCACCAACAAGAACGCCAAGCCCAGCCACGACTGGATGAGCGTCGTGGTCACGCCCTCGGCGCGCGCGAAGATCCGCAAATACTTCTCGACCGAGTCGAAGAGCGACGACGCCGAGCAGGGCCGCGCCGAGCTCGCCCGCGAGCTCCGCCGCCGCGGCTACGGCATCGGCGCCAAGCGGACCATGAAGGCTATCGATCGCGCCTGCGAGGGACTCAACGCCAAGGACGCCGACGATCTCTTTGCCGCGGTCCACACGGGCAAGGTCACGGCGAACCTCGCCGCCAACCGCATCGAGGAGATCCTGAACGAGGGCTCGCCCGAGCAGCTCGCCGCTACGGCCAAGGAGGCCGAGGCCAAGGCCGCCCGCGCGAAGGCGATGGCCGGCAACGAGCCGATCATGAAGTCCTACGCGATCGCGCAAGCGGACAAGGGCAAGAAGCGCCGCACCAACTGCGGCGTCGTCGTCAAGGGCGACGCGGACCTGCTCGTCCACCTCGCGCATTGCTGCAACCCCGTCGCCGGCGACGACATAGTCGGCTTCATCACCCGCGGGCGCGGGGTCTCCGTCCACCGCGCGACCTGCCCGAACGTGGCGGGGCTCATGGCCCACCCCGAGCGCATGATCGACGTTGCGTGGGACACCTCCGGCGCGACGGAGTTCCGCGTCGAGATCGTCGTCGAGGCGACCGACCGCATGGGCCTGCTCAAAGACGTGACCATCGCCATCGGCGACGCCGGTGGAAACATCCTCTCGGCGGCCACGCAGACCTCCAGCCAGGGGATCGCGCGCCTGCGCTTCCTCGTCTCCATCTCCGATGCGAGCCTGCTCGACTCGCTGCTCGCCACCGTGAGCCGCGTCCCGTCCGTCTACGACGCGCGCCGCCTGATGCCGGGCGAGGGCGCCCAGCAGCTGAGCCGAAGGGGGTAGGGGAGCCATGGGAGAATCCGAGGCGGCCTCGGGCCGCGGCCGCGATGAGCTCCGCTGCTTCGTGGTGGGGCCGATCCAGACGAACTGCTTCGCGTACGTGAGCGGAGGGGCGTGCATGGTCGTCGACCCCGGCGACTCGGGCGCGGCCGTGGCCGAGCAGCTCACCGACGTGCGGGTGGACTACATCGTCGCCACCCACGGCCACGGCGACCATGTCGGCGGCGTGCTCAGGCTCAAGGAGGCCTGCGGGGCGCCCTTCCTCATCAACGAGGCCGCCATCCTCACTTCTTTGCGCAAGCTCGCGGATCGCATCCCCCCTGC
>NZ_DAWEMK010000131.1:0-1898 GCF_052362415.1 Paratractidigestivibacter sp.
GCGGCGAGTCTGGCTCGACCCTTCGCTTCCTCCTTCCTGTGGCCGCCGCCCTCGGCTGCGGCGCGAGCCTCACCGGGCGCGGCAGGCTGCCCGAGCGGCCCCTCTCGCCCCTCTACGAGGAGCTCGTCGCCCACGGGGCCGAGCTCGGGGCGCAGGGTTCCATGCCGCTCGCCGTCGGCGGGGAGCTCTCATCGGGGTGCTTCACCATCGCGGGCAACGTCAGCTCCCAGTACGTGACCGGGCTTCTCCTCGCCGCGCCCCTCATGCAGGGCGCCTGCGAGGTGTTCGTCACCGAGCCCATAGAGTCGCTCCCCTACATCGACGTCACCGTGGCCGCGCTCGCCGAGTTCGGCGTGGACGTCGCCCGCGAGCGCCATGCCCAGGATGGAAAGAAGGGCCTGCTCTTCCGCGTGCCCGTGAGCTCGAGGCTCCACTCCCCGGGCCAGGTCAGCGTCGGCGGGGACTGGTCCAACGCCGCGTTCTGGCTCGCCGCGGGGGCGCTCTCGGAGGGCGGCGTCACGGTCAAGGGCGTGGATCTGCGCAGCACCCAGGGCGACCGCGCCATCCTCGCCGCGCTCGCCATGCTCGGGGCCCGCGTCGAGCGCGGGGCCTCGTCCGTCACGGTGCGCCCGGACGTCCTCAGGGGCTGCAAGCTCGACGTCCGAGCCTGCCCGGACCTCGTACCGCCCCTCGCGGCCGTGGCCGCCTGCGCCGAGGGCACGACCGAGATCGTCGGCGCCGAGCGCCTGCGGATCAAGGAGTCCGACCGCCTCCAGACGGTGAGCGATGCCGTGACCGCGCTGGGCGGCACTGTCCGCCAGACGAACGACGGCCTGGTCATCGAGGGCGCGCGCGAGCTTGCCGGCGGCGTCGTCGACGCGGCGAACGACCACCGCATCGCCATGATGTCCGCGATCCTCGCCGCCCGCGCGCAGGGCCCCTCGGTGATCCGCGGCGCGCAGTGCGTCGCCAAGTCCTATCCAGCCTTCTTCGACGACCTCGCCGCCCTCGGCGGCACCTGCGACCCAACCTGACCCGCGACCCGCGATCTTCGCGATCGCAAAAAAGGAGAAAGATGCCTTCCAGCTTCGGGAACACCCTGCGCGTGACGGTCTTCGGACAGTCGCACTCCGCCGGCGTCGGCTGTGTCGTCGAGGGGCTGCCCTCGGGCTTCGACGTCGACCAGGACCGCCTGGCCGCCTTCATGGCGCGCCGCGCCCCGGGCAACGCGCCGTGGACGACCCCGCGCAAAGAGAAGGACGCCGTGCGCGTCCTCAGCGGCCTGAACCCAGACGGCCGAACCTGCGGCGCGCCCCTGGCCGCCGTGATCGAGAACACGAACACGCGCAGCCAGGACTACAAGAACATCATGGGCGTCCCGCGCCCCGGGCACGCCGACTTCACCGCCTGGTCCAAGTGGCACGGCGAGCAGGACATCCCCGGCGGCGGGCACTTCTCGGGCCGCCTCACGGGCCCCTTGTGTGTCGCCGGCGGCATATGCCTGCAGTGGCTCGAGGAGCAGGGCGTCCGCGTCTCGGCCCACGTGGACGAGTGCGCGGGCGTCGCGGACGAGCACTTCTGCGCCCTCGGCAACTCCCCCGCCGCCAACGAGCGGCTCGCCGCGCAGATGGACGCGCTGGCGGACGGCCGCGACTTCCCCGCCATCGACGTGGGCGCGGCCGAGCGCATGACGGAGGCCATCATGGCCGCGCGCGCCCAGAAGGACTCCGTGGGCGGCGTCATCGAGTGCGCGGCCACGGGCCTTCCCGCGGGCGTCGGCTCCCCCATGTTCGATGGCCTGGAGAACACGATCGCCTACGCGGTCTTCGGCATCCCCTCGGTCAAGGGGATCGAGTTCGGCTTCTTCTTCGACATCGACTGCCCCGTGGCCTCAGACG
>NZ_DAWEMK010000131.1:1908-4192 GCF_052362415.1 Paratractidigestivibacter sp.
AAGGGGATCGAGTTCGGCGCGGGCTTCGCCTCCGCCCGCATGCGCGGCAGCGAGGACAACGACCCCTACGAGGTCCGCGACGGCGCCTGTGTGCCGCGCACAAACAACGCGGGCGGCATCCTCGGCGGCATCAGCACCGGCGCCCCGCTGCAGTTCCGCTGCGCGCTCAAGCCCATCAGCAGCATCGGCATCGAGCAGGACTCCGTGGACCTCGCGCACATGGAGCCCGCCAAGCTCACCGTCCACGGCCGCCACGACGCCACCGCCGTCACCCGCGCCGTGCCCGTCGTCGAGGCCGTGGCCGCCTGCGCGATCGCGGACGCGCTTCTCTCCTTCCCCGCCGACCCCATCAAAGATTGAATGACGAAAAGGGACAGTCCCTTTTCGTCATAAGAAAGGCAACGAATCGATGAAGGAACTCAGCGAGCTGCGGGCGGACATAGACCGCATCGACAGCCAGATATTCGAGCTGTTCGGCGAGCGTGCGGAGGTCGCCGCCGGCGTGGCGGAGTATAAGCGCGCGCACGGCAAGCGCGTCTTCGACCCCGTCCGCGAGCGCCAGAAGATCGCAGACGCCGCCGGGCGCGTCCCCGCCGACCTCTCCACCTACGGCCAGGTCATGATGGAGCTCCTCATGGAGGCCTCGCGCGCCCGCCAGCACGAGCTCTTGGGCGACGCCGAGGACTCGGAGCTCGTGGCGCGCATCGAGGCAGCCCGCAAGGCGACCCCCGAGGTCTTCCCCCGTAGCGGCCGCGTCGCCTGCCAGGGCGTCGAGGGCGCCTACAGCCAGCTCGCCGCCGAGAAGTTCTTCCGCCGCCCGGACATCCGCTACATGAGGTCGTTCGAGGACGTCTTCGAGGCGGTCGAGTCGGGCGAGGTCGACTACGGCGTGTTGCCGATCGAGAACTCGACCGCGGGATCCGTGAACAAGGTCTTCGACCTCATGGGCGCCCACGAGTTCTCCATCGTGCGCTCCACGCGCGTCAAGGTCGACCATTGCCTGCTCGCGCGCAAGGGGGCGGATATCGGGGGCATCCGCGACATCTACAGCCACGAGCAGGCCATCCGCCAGTGCGCGGCCTTCCTCGAGACCATGCCCGAGGCCCGCGTCCACGTGTGCGAGAACACCGCCGTCGCGGCAAGGATGGTCGCCGACGCCGGCCGCGACGACGTGGCGGCCTTGAGCTCGCGCGGCTGCGCCGACCTCTACGGCCTCAGCGTACTCGGCAGCGCCGTCCAGGACCGCGACAACAACTACACGCGCTTCGCCTGCATCAGCAAGAAGTTCGAGATCTACCCCGGCGCGGAGCGCTCCTCAATGACGCTCGTCACCCCGCACCGGCCGGGCTCCCTCTACAAGCTCCTCGCGAAGTTCTACGCGCTCGACATCAACGTGGTCAAGCTCGAGAGCCGCCCGATCCCCGAGCGCGACTTCGAGTTCGGCTTCTTCTTCGACATCGACTGCCCCGTGGCCTCAGACGAGTTCCGCGCGCTCATGTCCACCATCGAGGGGCTCTGCCAGGACTTCCGCTACCTCGGCAGCTACAGCGAGGTGATCTAGTGGCGGGCAACTCCCCTGCGGGCGCTCCCTCGCTCGCCACCCCCTTCGGCCTCATCGGCCGCAAGCTCGGCCACAGCTGGTCTCGCCAGATCCACGAGCAGCTCGGCAGCGCCCCCTACAGCCATCTCGAGCTCGAGCCCGGCGAGGTCGCCGGCTTCCTCGCCGAGGGGCGTTGGCGCGGCCTCAACGTGACCATCCCCTACAAGGCCGACGCCGCCCGCGCCGCCGAAGCCAGAAGCGAGCGCGTGGAGCGACTGGGCGTTGCGAACACCCTCGTGAGGCGCGCCGACGGCTCCGTCTTCGCGGAGAACACCGATGTGCTGGGCTTCTCGTGGATGCTCGATCGCTTCTGCCGCCGAGAGCTCGCGGCCGAGGCCGCAGATGCCCTCGCCGGAAAGAAGTGCCTGGTCCTCGGCTCGGGCGGCGCCTCGCAGGCGGTCCAGGCGGCGCTTTCCGAGACCGGGGCGCGCGTGGTCGTCGTCTCGCGCTCCGGCGCCGATAACTACGCGAACCTCCTCGAACGGAACGCCGACGCCGCGCTCATCGTGAACACGACGCCCGTGGGCATGTACCCCGCCTGCCCGGCGACCCCCGCCCCTGAGTCGGAACTCGCCCGGATGCCCGGGCTGCTCGGCGCGCTCGACGTCGTCTACAATCCCTGCCGCACCGGCATCTGCCTTGCGGCCGAGCGCCTGGGCATACCGTCGGAATCGGGCCTCGCCA
>NZ_DAWEMK010000132.1:0-3404 GCF_052362415.1 Paratractidigestivibacter sp.
GTCCACGTGGCTCCCCCAAAGTCGAGGCGCGCCCCCTCGGCGCGCAACTTCCCAATCATATGCAGGTGGCGGGCCGTGCCCCGCGGCGCATCGGCCAGCGGGGTCGATGCGCCGGCGGGATTTCGCGTCGGGGGCCCGCCACGCGTACCTTATAATTGTCCGGTTGGGCAAAACGAGCGACCGAATGGCATACATGGGCACACCGAACAACACAAAGAGGATCGATGCGCTCGAGCAGGCGCTCGCCTGCTGCGCGCACGCCGTCTTCGAGGCTGACCTCACGAGGGGCATCATCTGCGGGGCCCTGTTGCCGGGCGCCGGCGCGGAGCCGCGCGGCGTGGTCGAGCACATCCACATGACCGACGGCTCGAGGATATCCGACGTCGCCTGCGCGCTCGCCGATGACCTCGCCGACGACGAGCGCGCCGACCTCCTCGGCTTCCTCGACACGGATCGACTGGTGGGGCGCTTTCGCGCGGGCGAGAAACACGCTTGGCACAAGTTTTGGGCCAAGTCGACCCTCTACGAGCCCATGCTCGTCGAGCTGCACCTCTACATGTACGACGGTGAGGAGGCAGGCGACGTCCGCGCGTTGGCAGTCGTGCTCGACCGCACCTTCGAGGACCGCGAGGAGCAGCTGCGCGAGCGCGTCGAGCAGGGCCGCCGCGAGCTCGAGGGGGCGCTTCTTTCTGCGCAGTACGCCAACCAGGCAAAGACGAGCTTCCTCAACAACATGTCGCACGACATCCGGACGCCCATGAACGCCATCATCGGCTTTACGACGCTTGCCGCCTCGCACGTCGACGACGAGGCCAAGGTCAAGGAGTACCTGAAGAAGATCGCCACCTCGAGCGAGCACCTGCTCAGCCTGATCAACGACGTGCTCGACATGAGCCGCATCGAGTCCGGCAAGGTGAAGATCGAGCAGAAGCCGCTGCACCTGCCCGACCTTCTCCACGACATGCGGACCATCATCCAGCCGAACATCGTCTCCAAGCAGCTCGACTTCCTCATCGACACCGTCGACGTGCGCGACGAGGACATCGTCACGGACAAGCTGCGCCTCACGCAGGTGCTCCTGAACATCCTCTCCAACGGCATCAAGTTCAACCGCACCGGCGGCACCCTCAGCCTGCGCATCAAGCAGGTCACGGGCGCGCCGGAGGGCTACGCGAGCTACCACTTCATCGTGCGCGACACCGGCATCGGGATGACCCCTGAGTTCCAGGAGCACATCTTCGAGTCGTTCGCCCGCGAGGAGAGCGCGACGTCTTCGGGGGTGCCGGGCACGGGCCTCGGCATGGCCATCACGAAGAACATCGTCGACCTCATGGGCGGAACGATCAGCGTGAAGAGCGCCGAGGGCCAAGGCAGCGAGTTCGACGTTTTCCTCACCTTCAAGCTCAGCGGCGAGCACAAGGTCTACGAGAAGATCGACCAGCTCCAGGGCCTGCGCGCGCTCGTTGCCGACGACGACACCGACACATGCCTCTCCATCACGGGCATGCTGCACGAGATCGGCATGCGCTCCGAGTGGACGGTCTCGGGCAAGGAAGCCGTCATCCGCGCCCGGCACGCCATCGAGATCGGCGAGGAGTTCTACGCCTACATCATCGACTGGCTCATGCCCGACATGAATGGCATCGAGACCGTGCGCCGCATCCGCCAGGTCATCGGCGACAGCAAGCCGATCATCATCCTGACGGCCTACGACTGGACCGACATCGAGGACGAGGCGCGCGAGGCCGGAGTGACGGCGTTCTGCGAGAAGCCCCTCTTTATGTCCGATCTGCGAGACATCCTCTCGCGCTCCTACGAGGTCGCGCCCGCGCCCGACGAGGCGAGCACGCCGGTCGACTTCGCGGGCAAGAAGGTCCTGCTCGTGGAGGACAACGAGCTCAATCGCGAGATCGCGCAAGAGATCCTTGAGGAGGCGGGGTTCTCGGTCCGAGCGGTCTGCGACGGCCAGGACGCCGTCGAGGCGGTGCGTATGTCCGGCCCAGGAGGGCTCGACCTCGTGCTCATGGACATCCAGATGCCGGTGATGAACGGCTACGAGGCGACCCGCGCCATTCGCGCGCTCGGCAGCGACTTCGCCGCTGAGCTGCCGATCTTCGCCATGACGGCGAACGCCTTCGAGGAGGACCGGCAGCGGTCCTTCGAGGCGGGAATGAACGGGCACATCTCCAAGCCGATCGACGCGGCGGAGCTGATGCGCACGCTGGCCGACGCGCTCGGGTAGGCGAGCGCGGCGGAGGGCCAGTCCCCGCGGGGCGTCCGCGAATGACGGGCTCGGGTGGGCGAGCACGCGGGCAGGCGTCGCGCGCTCGCGCGCGCAGCGGCGTTCGAGAGGTATCGTCAAAAAGGCCCACCTAACCGATAAACGAGCAGCTCAACGGCGTTATCATGAAGATTACGAAGTTGTTACGGCCCCGAATTCGAAGGAGCTCATATGGGACTGCTCGAAAAGATCCGCACCTCGTTCGGCTGGACCCCCGACGCGCCGGCGCCCGCGCAGGCCATCTTTGCCACGCGCCGCGACGTCGTCTACGCGCCGCTCTCGGGCGTGCTCGTGAGCCTCAAGGAGGTCAACGACGAGGTCGTCTCCGCGGGCCTGCTCGGCGAGGGGTACGGTATCCTGCCCGTGGGAGACGGCGTGCTCTACGCGCCGTGCGACTGCCGCGTGGGCGCCACGACGGTGACCAACCACGCGATCGGCCTGGCGACCGCCGACGGCATCGAGCTGCTCATCCACATCGGCATCGGCACGGTGGACATGAACGGCAAGGGCTTCGAGCGCTTCGTCGAGAGCAACGACGAGGTCCGTGCCGGTGACCCGCTCATCCGTTTCGACCGCGCGGCCATCGAGGCGGCCGGTCATGAGGATGTGGTGGTCGTCGCCGTCTCGAACGGCGACGATTTCGACGCCGTCGACCGCATCGACGAGTCCGGGACGCTGCTCGGCGGCCGCCCGCTCGTCAAGCTCGGCGACCCGCTGCTGGCGGTTCGGCGCTAGCGACGGCGCTCAGACGCGGGCGCCGTCCGTCGTCGCTTCGAGTCGGTCGCCGAATCTGCGCCTCCGCGAGCACGGCGGCGACGGCAAAGGAGTACGGTAAGTGCCGGGAGGCGGGGGCCTCCCGGCACTATTCGTATACGTAGAGGGGAACCAGCATGGCACGCGTGTTCATCAGCCCGAGCAAGTACATCCAGGGTCCCGGCGAGCTCGATCGCCTGGGCGACTATGTCAAGGTCTACGGGGCCCACGCCCTCGTCGTCATCTCTGCCGGCGGCAAGCGCCGCTTCGGCGATCGCGTGGAGGCGAGCCTTGCCGCAGCGGGCGTCGCGCCCACCTTCGACGAGTTCAACGGCGAGTGCTCCCAGGCGGAGATCGACCGCCTCGTCAC
>NZ_DAWEMK010000132.1:3414-4139 GCF_052362415.1 Paratractidigestivibacter sp.
CGCCGGCTCCGACGCCGTCGTGGGCATCGGCGGCGGAAAGATCTTCGACACCGCCAAGGCCGTCGCCGCCGCGGTCGACGTCCCCGTTGTCGTCGTCCCCACCATCGCCGCGACCGACGCGCCATGCTCGGCGCTCTCGGTCATCTATACCGATGAGGGCCAGTTCAAGGAGTACCAGTTCTTCAAGCAGAACCCGAACCTCGTCCTCATGGACACCGAGGTCATCGCGAAGAGCCCGGTGCGGCTGACCGTCAGCGGCATGGGCGACGCCCTCGCCACCTTCTTTGAGGCGCGCGCCTGCATGCGCTCCGATGCCGGAACCTGCGCCGGCGGCAAGGTCACGAGCGCGGCGATGGCGCTCGCCCGCCTGTGCTACGAGACCCTGATGAGCGACGGCGTCAAGGCCAAGCTCGCCCTCGAGGCCGGCGCCTGCACCGAGTCGGTCGAGAAGGTCATCGAGGCCAATACCCTGCTTTCCGGCCTCGGCTTCGAGTCCGCGGGCCTCGCCGGCGCTCACGCCATCCACAACGGCATGACCGCCATGCCCGAGACCCACGCCTACTATCATGGCGAGAAAGTCGCCTTCGGCACCCTGACCCAGCTCGTGCTCGAGAACGCCGACGAGCTCTATGAGGTCCTCGACTTCTGCGTCGAGGTCGGCCTGCCCGTGCCGTTCGCCCAGCTCGGCGTCGAGGACGCGAGCTACGAGCGTGTGCTCGAGGTCG
>NZ_DAWEMK010000133.1:0-244 GCF_052362415.1 Paratractidigestivibacter sp.
GTAGATGCACGCGGCGGGATGGAACGTGGGGCACACGACGAAGTGGCCCTGCTGGTGAAGCTGGCCGCGCAGGCTCATGACGCCTTTGCTCGTCCGCAGGACGAACTGCGACGCGAAGTTGCCGAGGCAGACGATGACGTCGGGCCACACGCTGCGGATCTGCTCGCGAAGGAACGGCGAGCAGGCGGCGATCTCCTCGGGGCGGGGATTGCGGTTTCCGGGCGGGCGGCACTTGATCACGTTG
>NZ_DAWEMK010000133.1:254-4103 GCF_052362415.1 Paratractidigestivibacter sp.
TTGGCGATGTAGATCTCCTGCCGGGTAAGGCCGGCGTTACCCAGCAGCGCGTCGAGCTTGTGGCCCGCGGCGCCGACGAACGGCTCGCCCTGCAGGTCCTCGTTGCGGCCCGGCCCCTCCCCCACGAACATCACGCGGGCATGCGGGTTGCCCACGCCGAAAACGAGGTTCGTGCGGGTGCCCCCGAGCGGGCACAGCTGGCAGTTGCCCATGACGGCGCGGATCTCGTCGAGGGTGACCTCGCGGGGTTTCTGGTGGTCGTGACCAGGAATCCTCATGACGCCCATCGCGCGCCGCCTTAGACGTAGACCTTGGGGAGGCGCATCCCGAAGCCGCAGACGACCTCGTAGTTGATGGTGCCACGCAGGCGGGCCATCTCGTCGGCGGTGATGCGCTCGTCGCCGTCCGCGCCGATCACGGTGACGACGTCTCCCTCGCGGACCTCGGGCGTCGGGCAGTACGTCCGCGTGGTGTTCACGTCCACGGCGAACATGAACTGATCCATGCAGATGTTGCCTACCTGGCGCTGGCGCTGCCCGTTGACGATGACGTCCATGTTGTTGGACAGCGTGCGCGAAAGGCCGTCCGCATAGCCGATGGGCACGGTGGCAATCTGCACGTTGCGCTTGGGCACGCGATACGTCATGCCGTATCCGACGCCGGCGCCCACCTCGGGGTAGACCACGCGCGTCACGCGCCCGCGGACGCTCATCACAGGCTCGAGGTCGATCACGCCGATGGTCGTCTCGGCGGGCTGCAGGCCATAGAGGCCGATGCCCACGCGGCACATGTCGAACTGGCACTCGGGGTGCAGGACCGTGCCCGGCGTGTTGTCGCAGTGCACGAGCCCGGGATTGAGCCCGGCGTCGCGCAGGGCCGACACGGTATTGCGGAAGCGGTTGAGCTGCAGCGCGAAGTCCCAGTCGTCGGGAACGTCGGCCGTGGCGAAGTGCGTGAGGGTGCCCGCGCACTCGATACCGCGGTGGAAGTCGATGGTCCGCCGCAGCTCGACGGCGTCGGCGGGCATGACGCCGATGCGCGTCATGCCGGTGTCCACGATGAGATGGTACTTGGCCACGCGCCCCGCGGCAGCGGCCGCCTCCCCGAGCGCGAGCGCGAAGTCCGGCTCGTAGACGCAGGGCATGATGTCGTTCTCGACGAGCGTCTGCACGCTCTCGATGGGAGGCTGAGAAAGTATGAGGATCGGCCACTGAACGCCGGCGCGGCGCAGCTCGAGGCCTTCCTCCACCGTGGCGACGGCGAACTGATCGGCCCCGGCGGTGTGCATCGCGTTGACGCAGCGGACCGCCCCGTGGCCGTAGGCATCGGCCTTGACCACGCACATCATGCGGACGCCGCGGGCGAGGCTGCGCTTGAACGCCGTCGTGTTGCGCCTCAGCGCCGAGAGGTCGACCTCGACCCAGGACCACCGGTCGTCGGGGCAGATTTTCTTTGCCATGGTCGCTCCTTCCGCGCGCTGCAGGCACGCGTCCTAGTCTAGGCCTCCGCGCCGCCCTCGTCGGGCACGAGCGCGTGCTCCTCCACGACATCGGCGGCAAGCCCGATGCGGTCGATGAGGTCGCCCGCCATCACTCCTCGCGTCCCGAAGGCCTCGGCGGCAAGAGACCCGGCGTACCCGTGCACCTCGCACACGAGCGCGCACATGAGCGGCAGGTCGGCGCACTCGCCGTGCGACTGCGCGAGGTAGCTCGCCATCATGCCGGCGAGCACGTCCCCGGAGCCCGCGGTCGCGAGGGACGCAGGGCCGGGCTTGGGCATCACGGCCTGGTCGACGCCCACGCAGGCGGTGGCGCTCGCCTTGGCGACGACCACAATCTCGGAGCCGCCGTCGCTCCAGACGACCTCGCGGGCGCACTCGAGCTGGTCCTCGAGGCTCACGGGCGGGTTGTCCGCGCGGCCCACGAGGCGGCCGAGCTCGCGGCGGTGCGGCGTGAGGATGAGCGGCGCGTCGCGACGCGTGAGGTCGGGGAACTCGGTGATGTTGTTCTCGGTGAGGCGCGCGAGGCAGTTCAGGCCGTCGGCGTCCACCACGAGGGGCACGTCGCTGCGAAGAAGCGCGTTCACGCCCGCCGCGACGCGCATGCCGGGGCCGATAAGCGCAGCGGAGTTGTGCTTCGCGAGCGCCACGACCTTCTCGGCCGCGTCGGCGGTCAGCACGCCCTCCGCATCGCAGGGCAGGCCGACGACGGGAATCTCGAGCAGGTGAGCCTGGACGGTCGCCACGATAGTGCTCGGCACGGCGAGCGTCACGTAGCCGGCGCCGGCGCGCGCCGCCGCGCGGGCGGCCATGATCGGGGCGCCCGGGAAGCGGCCGGAGCCGCCGACGACGAGCACGGACCCGCGGCTGAACTTGTCCTGAGCGGAGGACGGCTCGGAAACGACGTCCAGGTAGTCGGCCAGGTCCGTGCGCCACGCCACCGGGTCGGCCTCGACCACGAGGCGCTCGGTCTGCTCGGCCAGGGGCGCGACGACGATAACGCCGCACGCGTCACGGCCGGTGTCGGCAAGAAGGCCCGGCTTGAGCGCGATCATCGTGACCGTCATGTCCGCGATCACGCAGTCGCCCTCGGCGAGGCCCGACTGGGCGGAAAGGCCGCTCGGAACGTCGACGGCGACCACGCGGGCGCCGGAGGCGTTGATGCATTCGATCCAGATGTCGAACGGGGTGCGGACCGCTCCATGGAAACCGGTGCCGAGCATGCAGTCGACGACGGCGTCCGCGCCGTCGAGCGCCTGCTTGACCTCCTCGCGAGAGGGCCCCATGACCGTGGGCACGCCCGCGCGCACGGCGCTCTGCGCCACCTGGCGTGCGAGGTCGCCGGAGAGCTGGTCGGGCTCGATGGGGGTCACGACCTGCACGTTCACGCCGCGCGAGAGCAGCGCCTCGGCGCAGACCCAGCCGTCGCCGCCGTTGTTGCCCATGCCGCAGAAGACGACCGCCTTCCGGGCGCCGAGCTCCAGGACCTCCTGGGCGACGGCGCACCCGGCGCGGTGCATGAGCTCAGAGACGCTCACGCCCTCGCGCGTGAGCCCGACCTCGACCCGCTTGATGTCATCGATGTTGAGTACAGGCTGCATAATGGCTACTCCTCAGCGGTTTGTGCAGGGATTCGTTCATTGGAAAGAGGCGCTTGCTCAGGCGCGGGCGGGCATTCCTCGCGGACCGCGCCCGGGGCCTCGCCGCGCGCGGGCGCGACCGGGGCCTCCTCGCGCGCGGCGCCCGCGACGGTCGCGGCGACGGCGGTGGTGTCGGCGCCGACCTCGTCGAGCGGCAGCTCGAGCTGGTCGTCCTCGACGCGCTCGAGCTCGTCGAGGACGCTCCTGGCGGCCCGGAAGGAGGCCTGGAGGGCGCGCGCGGCGTCGGCCTTTGCGTCTGGTTTGGGCTTGACGGCCTCGGTCACGGCGACGGCGTTGGCCACGGCGACCTCGCGCGTGTAGCTGATGGAGAGGGCGACCTCGACGATGCCCTTCTCCATGGCGACCTTGGCCGCGCCGCCGGTGAGGCGGGCGTGTACGCCGCCGCGCTCGTCGCGCGCGACGCTCACGTCGTGTACGCCGACCCCGTTGCCGAAGCCGCAGCCCAGGGCCTTGACCACGGCCTCGCGTGCGGCCCATCGGGCGGCGTAGTGCTCCGCCGGGCGGGCGCAGCGCTCGCAGTAGGCGCGCTCCTCCTCGGTGAAGACCCTGCGCAGGAAGCTCGGGCGGCGGTCCATGACCCGCTGCATCCGCGAAATCTCGAGCATATCGACGCCGATCCCGGCAGCCGCCACAGGCCTCGCCTCCCTTTACCTTCAACCCTCGTACCTGCGCCCGAGCCCACCGCGGGCC
>NZ_DAWEMK010000134.1:0-383 GCF_052362415.1 Paratractidigestivibacter sp.
CCCATCTACACCGAGCTCTGCGAGTCGCAGGGCGTCTTGGACAAGGCCGCGGGCTCCGTCTTGCCCGCGGCGACGACGGAAGGGGGCGACCGCTGATGGCCGGCAAGGGAGGGGCGCCCAAGCGCCCGCAGGACCTGGGCCGCACGCTGCGCGCGCTCCTTTCGTACATGGGGCACGCCAAGTGGCGGCTGTTCGCGGTGGGCGTGCTCGTCACCGTCTCCGGCGCGGCGAACCTCGCGGGCACCTATATGATCAAGCCGGTGGTGAACACCGTCGGCCAGGGAGACTACCAGGGCTTCGCTCGCCTCATCGCCCTCACGGCCGCCATCTACGCCGTGGGCGTGGCGAGCGCCGTGGGCTACACGCAGACCATGGTCCGCGCG
>NZ_DAWEMK010000134.1:473-3676 GCF_052362415.1 Paratractidigestivibacter sp.
TGACCACATCCTGCGCCTGCCGCTCTCGTTCTTCGACGCGACGCGCCACGGCGACGTGATGAGCTTCTTCACGAACGACGTCGACACGGTTTCCGAGGCGCTCAACAACAGCTTCGCCGGCGCCGTCCAGGCGCTCATCCAGACGGTGGGCACCCTCGTGCTCCTCGTCGTCCTCGACTGGCGCCTCACGCTGATCACCATCGCCTGCGACGTCGTCGTGGTGCTCTACGTGCGCTACTCCGGCGGCCGCAGCAGGAAGTTCTTCTCGGCCCAGCAGCAGACGCTCGGCGAGCTCGACGGCTTCATCGAGGAGACCATGGCGGGCCAGAAGGTCGTTAAGGTGTTCAACCACGAGCCAGCGGCCATCGCCGACTTCGACGGCCTCAACGAGTCGCTGCGCGACACCGGCACGACCGCCCAGGCCTACGCGGCGACGATGGTCCCCATGACGGTCGCGATCAGCTACCTCAACTTCGGCGTCGTGACCATCGTGGGCGCGCTGCTGGCCATCGCGGGCTCCGTCGACGTGGGCAGCCTCGCCTCCTACCTGGTCTTCGTCCGCCAGGCGTGCATGCCGCTCAACCAGCTCACCCAGCAGGGCAACTTCCTGCTCACCGCGCTCGCCGGCGCCGAGAGGATCTTCGCGGCGATGGCGCTCGCCCCCGAGGTCGACGAGGGCACGGTCGAGCTCGTGCGCTCCGACGCCCAGGCCGCGCGCACCGCGTCGGGCGCCGCTGGCTGGGCGTGGCGCATCGACGGCGAGGACGTGCCGCTCGCGGGCGACGTGCGCCTCTACAACGTCGACTTCGGCTACGTCCCAGGCCAGACCGTGCTCGAGGACCTGAGCCTGTTTGCCAAGCCGGGCCAGAAGATCGCCTTCGTCGGCTCGACCGGCGCGGGCAAGACGACCATCACGAACCTGATCAACCGCTTCTACGACGTGCGCGACGGCGTCATCACCTATGACGGTATCGACGTGCGCGACATCCGCAAGGAGTCGCTGCGCCGCAGCCTCGGCATCGTGCTGCAGGACACGCACCTCTTTGCCGGGACGATCGCGGACAACATCCGCTTCGGCAAGCTCGACGCGACCGACGAGCAGGTGCGCGCCGCGGCGCGCGTGGCCTCGGCCGACGGCTTCATCGAGCGCCTGCCGCAGGGCTACGACACGCCGGTCGTCGCCGACGGCGCGAACCTCAGCCAGGGCCAGCGCCAGCTCATCGCCATCGCCCGCGCCGCCGTGGCCGACCCGCCCGTGCTCATCCTCGATGAGGCGACGAGCTCGATCGACACGCGCACCGAGGCGCTCATCCAGCGGGGCATGGACGCCCTCATGCGCGGGCGCACGGTCTTCGTGATCGCGCACCGGCTCTCGACCGTGCGCAACGCCGACGCCATCATGGTCCTCGAGCACGGGCGCATCGTGGAGCGCGGCACGCACGAGGAGCTGCTCGAGCAGCGCGGCGAGTACTGGCAGCTCTACACCGGCGCGAAGGAGCTCGACTAGCAGGGCAGGGGCGGGCAAGAAGCCCCGGCGCCCCGCTCGCCCCATACAGCGCGACCCGCACATGACCGCCCGCGGCAGGACAGGCTCCTGCCGCGGGCGGCCGGTGTTAGAATCGAACAAGATTTCCGAATTCTGCCGAGGAGCATGCCCCTTGAAGGTCCTCATCGTCCCCAACTACTCGCGGCCCGACGCCGTCGAGGATGCCCGCAAGCTCGACGCCTGGCTCGACGAGCAGGGCATCGAGGTCAGCTGGGCGCACGACAAGAAGCTCTTTCCCAACCGCGTGACCGACGCGGCGGGCTGCGACCTCGTGGTCTCGCTCGGCGGCGACGGCACCCTTCTGCGTGCCGCGCGCATCGTCGGCTACTCCGGCATCCCGATGCTGGGCATCTCATACGGCCACCTCGGGTTCCTTACCAGCGGGGGGCCTGCGGAGCTGATCTCGGCCGTCTCGGACGCGCTCGCCGGCGAGCTCCACGTGAGCCACCGCGCAACGCTCGACGTCGAGTCCCAGTTCGTGCGCCCCGACGGCTCGACCTACACGGTCCACAGCTTCGCGCTGAACGACTTCGCCCTCTCGCGCGGGGGCAGGGGAGACATGGTCGAGTTCGACGTCTCCGTCTCCGGCAACAAGATCGACCGCCTTCGCGGCGACGGCTTCGTGGTCTCGACGGCCACCGGCTCGACGGGCTACGCGCTCGCCGCGGGCGGGCCCATCGTCACGCCCGAGTTCTCGGGCATGGTCTGCGTGCCGATCGCGCCCCACAAGCTTGTGGCGCGCGCCTTCCTGACCTCGCCCTCCGACGTCGTGGAGATCGAGATGAGCCCCGAGCGCCCCGTCGAGCGGTGCTTCTTTGCCGACGGGCAGCCCATCGGCAACGGCGACGCCGGCTGGCCCACCCGCGCGAGCATCCGGCGCGGCCCGGGCGACATACTTTTGCTCGACCACAGCGCGCAGAGCTTCTACGGCTCCGTCTCGCGCGTGTTCTACGGGGCGGGCAGGTAGGCGATGATCGACGAGCTGCATGTGCGCGACGTCGCGCTGATCCGCGACGCGGAGCTGGCGCCGTCCTCGGGCCTCACCGTCCTCACCGGCGAGACAGGCGCGGGCAAGTCTGCTCTGCTCTCCGCTATCAAGCTTTTGGTGGGGGAGCGCGCCGACGCGGGTGCCGTGCGCGAGGGCGCCGACGCGCTCGAGGTCGAGGGCCGCTTCTACGTGCGCGGCGGGGACCCCGACGGCTGCGTGGTCTGCCGGCGCGTGGGAGCCGACGGCCGCGGGCGCGTGAGGATCGACGGGCGCATGGGCAGCGTGCGCGAGCTCGCCGAGGGCGTGGGCGCCACCGTCGACCTCTGCGGCCAGCACGAGCACCAGCGCCTGCTGCAGGTGCAGACCCATGTGGAGATGCTCGACGCCTGGGCGGGCGACGCCGTCGCGGACGCACTCGGGGAGTACCGCGCGCGCTTGGCCGCCGCGGCCGACGCGGAGCGCGAGCTCGAGCGCGCCCGGGAGCTCTCGCGCTCCGGGGCCGAGGCGCTCGAGGAGGCGGAGTTCGTCTGCGCTCGCATCGACGAGGTGGACCCCAAGGAAGGCGAGCTCGAGGACCTCGAGGCCAAGCTCCCGCGCGCAGAGCACGCCGACGCCCTCATGCGCTCGGCGCTGGGCGCCCGCGAGGCGCTCGCGGCGGCCGGCGGCGCC
>NZ_DAWEMK010000134.1:3686-4065 GCF_052362415.1 Paratractidigestivibacter sp.
GAGATCGAGGACGCCCAGCGCTTCGACGAGGGGCTGGGCAGGCACGCCGAGGTGCTCCGCAGCGCGCTTCTGGACCTCGAGGACGTGGCCTCCGAGCTGCGCGACTATGCCGACGACCTTGACGTGGACCCGGCAGAGCTCGAGCACATGCGCGCTCGCTGGTCCGAGCTCCAGGGGCTCCTGCGCAGCTTCGGGCCCACGATGGACGACGTCCTGGCCCGCCGCGAGGAGGCCCGGCGCGTCGTGGAGGCCGCCTCCGACGGCGGCGCTGCCGTCAAACGGGCCCAGAAGGCCTCCGACGAGGCCGAGTCGGCGCTCGCCGCCGCGGCAGACGCGCTCGACGACGCCCGCCGCGAGGCTGCCCCGCGCTTCTCGGCCG
>NZ_DAWEMK010000135.1:0-420 GCF_052362415.1 Paratractidigestivibacter sp.
CCGCTCCCGGGGCCGGTGGTGACGCAGGGCTCGACCGCGCAGCGGCCGTTGTCGAGCTTGGCGGGGACGCCGTCGGGGGCGACGTAGCCCGAGGCCTCGAGCTCAGACTCCTTGGCGAGAATGGCGTCCAGGATCGCGTCGCTCACCTGGTCGCAGATCTTGTCGGGGTGCCCTTCGGTAACGCTCTCGGAGGTGAAGTAGTAGTTCTTCTGTGACATGCGTGTGCTTCCTTTCTGCTGCAGTCACTGTGTTTCGCCGGGCAGGTCAGGCACCCGGCGCCGTAACCATGTTTAATACCCGAGGACGGCGGGCGTCATTCCGCGGGCGCGGGCGACCCCGCGGGAACGATCGGCTCCTCGGGCGCGGGTGGCCCCGCAGGCGACGGGGGCTCCGCCGCCGCGGTCGCGCCGTCCGCGCGCA
>NZ_DAWEMK010000135.1:430-2760 GCF_052362415.1 Paratractidigestivibacter sp.
CTCGAAGATCCCGATGATCTTCGCGAGGCGCGACTCGACCGTCGGCAGGACGGCCTTCTTTGCCCCCAGGAGCTCGCGCGTGACGGCGAGCGCGAGGGGGCTCTTGGGCAGCATGCTCGCGGCGAGCACGTCGGCAAGTCCGCGGATGGAGGCGAGCGAGGACGGGGCGTTTGCCACGACGGACTCGATGCTCGCCACGAGCTCGTCGACCTCGCAGTCGAAGATCGCCTCCACGAGCGCGTCCTTGTCCGCAAAGTAGTAGTAGAGGGAGCCCTTGGACATTTGGCAGCGGGCGCTGACCTCGCTCATCTGGAAGTCGGTGCCGTTGTGCTCGGCCATGAGCTCGGTCGCCGCGGACATGATCTTCTCGCGCGTGGCGGCGGACTTGCGCGTCTTGGTCTCGGCGCGCAAGCGGTCCTGGGCGGCGCCCACCGCCCCGTCGCGGGCCGCACGCACTTTGCGCGCATCCTTCTCGATATCGGCCGCGACGTCGCGGCCGGACAGGATTCCCATAAACAAACGCTCCCCTCTGTACTGGGCGATTCTAGCATCAGCCGAAAGCGTTTCTTTACAATTTTGAGCGTTTTTCAAAAAAATTGAACGCTGTCGGTATTGTTGTCCCGTCGATTGGCTACATTGTTTCCTGCAAAACGCTGTTCGCGGCGCACGTGCGCGAGCGGAACCGCGAGATTTACACCCGTCCCCGATTTTTTCGAAAGAGGCACCTGTGCGCAAGGCATGGCAGATATTCAGCCGCGACCTCATGCGGCTGCTGAGAAACCCCGTCGCCGTCGCGGTCACGATCGGCGTGGCCATCATCCCCTCGCTCTACGCGTGGTTCAACATCCTGGCCAACTGGGACCCCTACGAGAACACCTCCACGGTGCCCATCGCCGTGACCATCGAGGACAAGGGCGCCGACATCAAAGACCTCGGCTTCATCAACGCCGGCGACATGATTCACGACCAGCTCGCGGAGAACACCCAGCTCGGCTGGACCTTCATCGACGACGAGAACGAGGCGGTCGAGGGCGTCAAGGCCGGCAAGTACTACGCCGCGTTCGTCGTCCCCTCCGACTTCACCCAGGACCTCGCCGACGTGCTCGACGGCAACACCGACAAGGCCCACATCGCCTACTACGTCAACGAGAAGGCCAACGCCGTCGCGCCCAAGGTCACCGACACCGGCTCCACGACGATCGACGACCAGATCTCCAACCAGTTCGTCGAGGTGGTGGGAAAGACCGTGGCCGAGAAGCTCCAGGGCGCGACGGGCACGGCGGCGAGCGAGCTCGACGGGGCGCGCGACACCGCGGCGGGCGACCTCGCGGGCGCCTCCGGCCAGCTGATCGAGCTCGCGGACGGCATCGACGCCGCCCAAGGCACGATCGGCTCTGCCCGCGACACCGTCGCCTCGGCGAGGCAGACGCTCTCCGAGGTCGGCGAGCGCGCGGGAGGTCTCGGCGACGGGCTCGCGGACACGCTCGACACCCTCGCCGGCACGCGCACCAAGGCGACGGGGCTCGCCGCGCAGCTGGGCAGCGCGCTTTCGACCGGCGCCTCGACGATCGACTCGGTGAGCTCGACCGCCAACTACAACATCGGCCTCATCGCAGGCGACGTGGGCTGGGCAACCGGCCGCCTCGACGCCGCGATTGCGCAGGTGCGCGCCCTCGACGGCGCGACCACGAACGTGCAGGGCGGGCTTCAGCGGGTGCGCGACTGGACGGTGAGCGTCGGCGGCAACGACTACGCCGCGCAGGTGACCTCCAGCATCGACGCGAGCCTCGACGTCACCGCCGAGCTCTCCGCGTCGCAGCAGGCCGCGCTCGACCAGCTGCAGCAGGTCTCAGACGGCCTCAAGCAGACGACTGGCAACATCCAGGGCCTCTCCGACTCGGTGAGCGCGGCGATCAGCCAGGCCACCTCCGGCCTCGCGGGCCTCCAGAAGGACCTCTCGTCCACGACGATGCCGCAGCTCAACGAGGCGCTCGACGGTTTCTCAAACACCGGCGGCAAGCTCGTGGGCACCGCGTCCTCGCTTCCCGCCATGCTCTCGCAGGCGGACAGCGCCCTGTCCGAGCTCGACGGCATCCTCGCTCAGTGCTCGACGACCCTCGACTCCACCTCGGGCTCCGTTCGCGACGCCGCGGGCAAGCTCGACGGCATCGGCGAGGACGTCTCGGCGGTCGAGTCCGCCGAGAACTTCGCCGGCATCAAGGACGTCCTCGGCCTCGACGCCCAGAGCGTCGGCGAGTTCCTCGGCTCCCCCGCCGAGCTCGAGGACATGCCCGTCTACCCGGTGGACAACTACGGCAGCGGCGTCACGC
>NZ_DAWEMK010000135.1:2770-3795 GCF_052362415.1 Paratractidigestivibacter sp.
GGCTTCGTCCTCGTGGCCATCTATAAGCTCGAGGTCGACCGCGAGGGGATCGGCGACTTCAAGGCCTGGGAGGGCTTCTTTGGCCGCTGGCTGCTGCTCAACCTCATCGGCCAGGTCCAGGCGATCATCTGCTGCGTCGGAGATATCTGCCTGGGCATCCAGTGCACGAGCCCGGCGGCGTTCGTCTTTGCCGGCATGGTCGAGAGCTTCGTGTACGTCTTCCTCATCTACGCGCTCTCCGTCGCCTTCAAGCACATCGGCAAGGCGCTCGGGGTGCTCCTCGTCGTGCTCCAGATCCCCGGTGCCTCGGGCCTCTACCCCATCCAGATGCAGCCGGGCTTCTTCCAGGCGCTGAACCCGTGGCTGCCCTTCACCTACGGCATCAACGCGATGCGCGAGGCCATCGCGGGGTTCTACGGCAACTACTACGCCCAGAACCTGCTGGTGCTCCTCGTCTACCTGATCCCCGCGCTGCTCATCGGCGTGACGGCTCGCAAGCATCTGCTCAACATCAACAGCCTCTTTGATCGCAAGCTCGGCGAGACCGACATGATGATCACCGAGCGCACCGGCATGAAGGGGCACTTCCGCCTGGCCACCATCGTCAAGGCGATCATGGACTCCGACACCTACCGCGAGACCTTCCTCGCCCGCGCGGCCGGCTTCGAGCTAGTCTACCCCGTGCTCGTACGCCGCGGCTTCCTCGCGCTGATCGTCGTTCCGCTCATGCTCCTGGTCCTCATGTTCGTGACCGAGGCCAAGTTCACCATGCTCATGCTCTGGATCATCTCGCTCGTTGTCATCTGCACGTTCCTCATCGTGGTCGAGTACCTCCACGTGCGCGTGGCGCAGAAAACCGACCTCTCGAACATGGGCAAGGACGGCCTCTACGCGATGCTCGACGACGAACTCCGCAACGAGTTCCTCGCGTTCGCGCCCATAGACAAAATGCGGTTGGACAAGGACGTCCGTGCCTCCGAGGACGCGGACGGCACGGGCAACGCCGTTGCCGGCGCCGATGCCGG
>NZ_DAWEMK010000136.1:0-1778 GCF_052362415.1 Paratractidigestivibacter sp.
GGCCTTGTGGTCAACGCGTTCGTCCTCGAGCTCGCGAGCTACCTCTCGCGCAACATCTTCCACGCGGGCGTCTACGTCGACGGCTTCGGCGCGGCGTTCGTCGGCGCGATCGTGATCAGCCTCGTCGGGATGTTCGTGGGCTCGGTCATCCAGTAGCCGCATGTGTTTTCGCTCGTGAGTAACCCGGCCTCGGCTGCGCATCTGAGCCGGGGCCGGTCCTATGTCCGCAGGTTGCTCCCGCGGCGGGCTCATCGCGCGATATCTTGTTGTTCTGGCGTTAACGGCCGCTCGGCGCGGCGCGCCCGGCAGCTGGATGCTTTATTGCGCTAAAGTGTTCTAGGAAAACCGTGCCCAAGCCGGGCACCCGACCCGCCGCTCGCGCCAGGAGGTAATGAATGGAGATCACCGAGGAACACAGGCTCTATGCCGCGCTCCGGTCGCTCAGGACCGACGAGGAGGCCGCGGCGTTCCTCGGCGACCTGTGCACCCCGCGCGAGATCGACGACCTCTCGCAACGGCTCGAGGTGGCGGCGATGCTCTCCGAGGGCCACTCGTACGCCGACGTGAGCCGCGCGACCGGCGCTTCCTCCACCACGGTGAGCCGCGTGTCCAAATGCCTGAACGGCGAGCGGGGCGGCTACCGCACGGTGCTCTCGCGCCTCGACGGGGCTGGCTGCGCCGACTAGGGGATTGTTGTCCCGTCCCCGTCGTACCATCAAACAAAGAAGAACCTCGAGCCGCGCTTTGCGCGGGATGGGGGAGCCCATGGCCCTGCACATCGTCAGAACGGAGCGGGAAGAGCCGCTCACACCTGCCGTCGAGCGCGCGCTGCGCGCTGGCATCGGCGCCGGCGGGCGCGCGACGCTGCTTTTGCCCACCTTCTCCTGCGCCCTTAGCGCCCAGCGGGAGCTCGCGTCGATGCCGGGGCTCGGCGTCGGCGTCGAGGCGACGACGGCCTCGTCCTGGGCGGCTGAGCGCTGGGGCGTGTGGGGCGACGGCAGGCGCGTCGTCGACGGCATCTCGCGCGACATACTCTGCCTGCGCGTCGTTTCCCGCGCGGCATCGCGCGCGGGGTCGCGCGTGCGGGACAACGAGGGCACGAGGGGGCTGCTCGCAGGGCTGGTCTCGCGCGCCCTGCCCGAGCTTCTCTCGGGCGAGGCCCCCTGCGGGCTCTCGGACGCGGAGGCCGAGGTCGCGGGCCTTGCCCGCGACTATGCGCGGGAGCTCGAGGGCGCGGGGCTCGTCGAGCCCTGCGAGGCGCTCGGGCTTTTGCCGGGGGCTCTTTCCGCGGCGGACGCCTCGGCCGTCGTCGCGAGCGGCCTGGACGACGCCGGCCTCCCACAGCTGAGGATGCTCGCCCGGCTCGCGCGCGACCGCGAGGTGACCTTCGTCTGCAGGGCCACCGATGCTCCCGCCGACGAGCTCGGTCGGCTCGCGGCGGACCAGCTCCTCGCGCTCGCGGCCGAGGCGGGCGCCCCCGCCGAAGAGGAGGCCGAGGACGATGGCGTGGGCCCCGCAGGCCGACCGGGGGAGCTCGCGCAGCTCGTCTCGCGCGTGTTCCGCTCGGAGAGCGCCCCCATAGAGCCGACCGGGTCCGTGAGGGTGCTGCTGCCCGCCGGTCCCTCGGCGGAGCCCGAGGCAATAGCCTGCGAGGCCGGCCGCGAGGCAGGCGAGGGGTGCCGGTCCATCGCCGTCCTCGCGCCCGACGCCGAGGCCGCCTGGAGGGAGCTCTCCCCGAGGCTCGCCGCCCGCGGCATCGGCGCCAGGACGAGCCGCAG
>NZ_DAWEMK010000136.1:1788-3783 GCF_052362415.1 Paratractidigestivibacter sp.
GGCCGGACGAGCCTTCCTGGAGCTCATCGACGGGGTCTCGTGCCTCGTCGGTCTGCTGGAGGGCTGGCCCGCGCCCGTCCGCCTCAAGAACAAGGACCTTCGCGTCGAGCTGCGGGACATGTCGTGGTGGCCGCCCCGCGGGCTCTCCGACTTCCTGGCGTCGCGGATCTCGGGCGTCGACGCCTCCCGCGCCCGCGCGCTCGACGCGCGCTGGAGGGCGAACAGGCTTCTCACCCCCCAGGCCGTCCTCGACCAGCTCCAGAACGAGCGCGCGACGAGCGCGCCGTGCGCCGCCGCCGTGCGCGAGCTTCTCCGCGGGCGCGTGGGGTCGTGCGCCTCGAAGCTGCTCCAGGCGCTGCTCGGCCGGGGCGAGGGGACCGAGGAGGGCGCGCCCGTCCCCGAGGCCTTCCGCGCCGAGGCGACCGCGGTGCTCTCCCAGGCGCTCTCGGTCGGCGCCGCGCTCAAGGAGTGCGGGATCTCGTCCGACGCTGCCTCGGCGAGCCCCTCCGAGCTATCGAAGCTGCTCGACACCGCCTCCGCGGAGCAGCGCCGTCGCTCCGTGCCGCTGAGGGCGTCGCGCGAGGTCGAGGGCGCCCGGGCCGAGGCGCTCATCTGCGTCCCCTCCGCGCTCGACGCGGCCCCGCTGTCCTTCGACGCCGTGATCGTCTGCGGCCAGACCTCGGTGGAGTCGCTCGTCTCGGGCACTGACGACGCGCTCGCCGCGATCCTGCGCGCCTACGGGGCGCTGCCCGAGCGCTCGGCGATGGCGCGGGCGCGCAGATCGCTCGACCGCGCCGTCCGCGCCGCGCGGCGCACGGTGGTCCTCGAGCGCTGCCTGTTCTCGGCCGATTCCAAGGAGTGCTTCCCGAGCGTCGCTATGGGCGAGGCCCTGGCGTGCTACGGGCTTTCCGCGGACGCCTCGGCCTCCGATGTCCAAGCCGCCCTGGGCCCGGGCAGCGTGGCGTCGCGCGGCGAGACGGACGTCTGCTCCAACGCCGCGGCGACGGGGGAGGCGCCCGCGAAGGCCGCCTCCTGCCCGCCCGCGCCCGCCGGGAAGATCGATCCCGGCCTCGCCTCCTGCGTCACGCCCCCGCAGGAGGGCTCCGAGGACGCCTCGCCGCTCCTCTCGGCCTCACAGATCGAGACCTACCTCGAGTGCCCCTACAAGTGGTTCAGCCTGCGCAGGCTCAGGCTGCGAGACTCCGACGCCGGCTTCACCGGGGCCGAGACCGGCACCTTCGCCCACCGCGTGCTCGAGGTTACCCACCGCAACCTGCTCGCCTCCGCGCGCGCCGCGGCGGACGGGGACGGCGAGCTCGCTCGCCTCGAGCGCGAGGAGGAGGACGGGATGCAGTCCGAGGCCTACGTCGCCTGCGCCGAGCGCCTCGTCGCGCTCGCGCAGGAGGCCCCCTCGGCCCGCCTGGCGGGGTCCCGCGTTGACCTGGACACGCTTGGGGCCGCCCGCGACTTGATGTCGCGTGAGTTCGACGGGCACCTCGCGCACCAGTTCCAGCTCACTAAGGGAAAGAGGCCCAAGCCCCAGGCCCTCGTCGCGCACACGGCCGCCGAGGAGGGCAGCGTCGCGGTGCTCCGGCGCGACCTCACGAGCCTGCTCGGCTACGAGGCGGGGATCCTCTCCGGGTTCGAGCCGCGCTTCTTCGAGTGGGGCTTCGGCAAGCGCGGGGCCTACGTCGAGTACGCGGGCGTTCAGCTCACGGGCACCGTGGACCGCATCGACGTGGACGCGCACGGCCAGGCCGCGGTCATCGACTACAAGCACAAGGGAGCGCGCGGGTTCGCGGCGGAGTACGACGCCTTCGGCAAGGAAGGCTGGGGGGCGCAGCTCGGCGCCGACGGGCTCGTCCTTCCCCGCAGGGTCCAGTCGCTGATCTACGGCCAGGTGGTCCGCCGCGCGTTCCCGCAGCTCAAGGTGGTCTCGTCGGTGTACTTGTGCACCAAGCCCGGCCATGAGCTCGCAGGAGCCGTCGACGCGGA
>NZ_DAWEMK010000137.1:0-598 GCF_052362415.1 Paratractidigestivibacter sp.
ATGCGGTTGCAGGGACCCCAGTCCTCGGGATCGGCGAGGTCGGCCAAGCGCTCGTAACAGGGCTCGGGGCAAAACGCGAAGTCGTACACATTGCTGCACAGGGTGCTGGGGATCTCCATATGGCTTCCAATCAAGATAATGACAGGCGTGTGGATGCTTTGATTTTATACGTGCGACGGGTAGCCCGTGTCCACAACGCAACCGCGGCGCAGCTCGTCGGCGAGTTCTGCTCGCGTGCGGTTTCCGGAAACAAGGTCCTGGATCCAGGCGTAGTGCTGGTTGTCTTTGGGTTCCGGGCTATCGGAAAGTACGACTGGAGCACCAGCGGCGTAACGGGAAGGACCCGCCCGTCGACATCGGCAATCATGAGTTGACAAGTGTAATCATGGCTCAATTGCGGTTTAGCAATAGAATGTCAGGGAATCATCACCAAAGGTTTCGCGCCACTTGTCACAAATGTATCGATGGTTCATGGTGATTAGTTTTGAAAGATCCCTGAGATCCTTAGCCGGAATCTTGCTCTCGTTGTTCGCAAGTGTGCATCCGCCATTTTTAGTGAGCCAAAACTTAGTCGAGTTAGCAGCCGCCCTCTTTACCC
>NZ_DAWEMK010000137.1:608-3741 GCF_052362415.1 Paratractidigestivibacter sp.
TAACGAACTCGGTCAAAAAATCCAGTTCGTCAGTAGAAAATCCTTCGACGTTAAACCATTTGACCGCAGGTAGAAAGCATTCTGCATGGTCAAAACCAAAATCAACCGGGCGCTCGACGGCTACGCGAACGGTCCCGTCGTCTCGTGTTTCTGAGTAGGCAAACTGAGTGCCGTCATCTAGCTGAACATAGCTCCAAAGCATTGCTGCCTCCTTAGTGTTTATATCCAAGTATAAACAGCCGCTTAGATGCAACGTGATGCGAATTGAATTATTCCCATAAGACCTGAACTGCTGATTATTTGTATTACTGAGATTTAAGCTATTTCACACTTCAGTGTCTTTTTGACATGATAACCGTCGCGGTGCGTTGATCATGGGGTTAGCAATAAAAGCCTAGCATAAGCAGAGTTCATCACTTCGTTCGCTGTCCTAGATAAATTCTCCCGTCTCCAGGTCAACGAAGTCCGCGAGCTTTATCTTTCCGCAGAAGCCGCTGCCCTTGTACTTTCCTGCATAGGTCTCAGAGTCGAACTTGAACGAAATGTTATAAAGCTTTCCGGTCTTTGTCTTCCTGATCAGCCCGTTTGAGTATTTGCTCGCTTGAGCACTGTTGAATATCGCGAAACAGCACCGCCGATATCGCGCTTGGGCACCGGGGCCGACACTGGCCCCGGTGCTTTTTTATTGCTACCGGTCTATCCGCGGCGCTGCCGCATGTTGGCCTCGCCCATGTCGACCCAGACCGCGTTGTGCACGATCCTGTCCATGATGGCGTCGGCATGCACCCCGCCGCCGAGCCTCGGGTGCCAGTCCTTCTTCTTGAACTGGGTGCAGAATACGGTCGAGGCCGTGCCGTACCTCAGCTCCATCAGCTCCAGCAGCATCGACCTGAACTCGGTGTCCGGCCTGTCGAGCAGCCACTCGTCTATCACGAGCAGGCCGAACGCCCCGTACTTGCGGACGAGCTTGCGCTCGCCGCCGGGCCGGTCACGGCTCTCGCGCCAGAGGTCCTCGAGGTCGGGCTGGCGGACGTAGCACGACCTCACCCTCCTGGCGCAGGCGGCCTTCGCGAGCGCGCAGGCCAGGTAGGTCTTGCCCGTGCCGGTGAGGCCCTGGAGAACCACGTTCTCGCCGCGCCCGACGAACCCGCAGGTCGCGAGCTCGGCCACCGCCACCCTGTCGAGGCCGCGGCCCTCGAAGAAGTCGACCGAGCGGACGTCGGCCTCGGGGTACCTGAGGCCGGCCCTGCTCGTCAGGTTGCGGACCTTCTGCGTGATGAAGTCGGAGTGCGCCTCGTCCACCGCCATCTGGACGCGCTCGGCGAACGCCATCCCGGCGCACACGGCCTCGTCCTGGGCGGAGAGGGCGGCGAGCAGCTCGGCCGCCCCCATCTCCCTGAGCTTGCGGGCGGTCTCCGCGTTGACGTCCATGCTCACCCCTCCCCGTAGAAGCCGGCGCCGCGCACGTAGCCGCAGTCCCCGGACGCCTCGCCGGCTGGCGCCCTGTCCTGCCCCGACCTCAGCACGGGCTCGACGTCGCGGTAGCGCGGCGACCTCTTCCCGGTCGCGAGCGCCATCCCGCACGCCCGCTCGAGCCTCGCCGGGGTGTAGCGCCTGGACAGCCTGAGCACGGCGAGCGCGGCGTTGAAGCCCTGCTCGTCGAACTCGTAGCAGGCGAACACCCTGTCCACCAGCTCGGAGCAGGAGGGCCCGACCCTCGAGGCCCAGGCGCGGATGCGCGGCGCGTCCCAGTCCGACCACGCCCTGCCCTCGGGCATGTCCGAGCCGCGCGTGGAGTAGCGGTTCCTCGCGTAGGACGGGAACCTGGGGTGCGTGGCCACGCGCTCGCCGCCGGAGAAGACCTCCACCTTGCCCTCGGTGACGCGCAGGTCGACCGTCGAGCCGACGAGCAGGTGGCTCACCGAGTAGTAGTTGCGGGCGTACGCGACGTGGCAGTTGGCCTGGACCTTGCGGCCGTAGACCCACTCGCACACCTCGAAGGGCTCGGCCGGTAGGGGCCTCAGCAGCGGGCGCTCGACCTCCTCGAACACCTCGCGCCTCGAGCCCTCGCGCTTGGCGAACGGCGCGTCGTTGTGCTCCGCGACCCTCCGGGCGACGGCGGCGCGGAGGGCCGCCATGTCGGTGAACACCTCGTCGCGAAGCGCCGCTATCACGTAGGTCGCGGCGGCCCAGACCTCGTTCTCGGCGCTCGGCTTGTCGCGGGGCCTCCTGACCCTCGCCGGGATCACGGCGGAGCCGTAGTGCGCGGCGAGCTCCTCGTAGGCCGCGTTCAGTACCGGCTCCCCGGCCCTGGGGTGGGCGGTGACGCCGGTCCTCAGGTTGTCGGGGACGATGCAGGGCGTCGCGCCTCCCAGGAAGGAGAAGGCGTGCACGTGGCACAGCAGCCATGTATCCTGCTTCATGTCGAGCGTCGGCTCGACGTAGCTGTACCGGCTGAACGGGAGGCAGGCCACGAACAGGTACACCTTCCTGACCTCGCCGGTCGCGGGGTCCACGAGCCGCATCGTGGGCCCCGACCAGTCGACCTCCATGTTCCTGCCCGCCTTGTGCCCGACGCGGCTCACCACGTTGCGCGACACCGTGTACTGGCGGTAGCGCTTGCAGAACCTGTCGTAGGACATCGACGGCGCGCCGGCCTCCGCGCACCCGTCGGCATACTCCGCGTGCAGGAGCTTGAGCGTGACGCCGGTCCTCGCGAGCTCGCGGTGGACGCGTGCCCAGTCGGGGTCGGCGTGCACCGGCCCGGCGTCGCCCCTGCCGGGGAACAGCAGCGCGTAGGCGGCCTCCTCGGACATCCCCTCGACGTCCTCCCAGGAGACGCCCCGCCCCCTCGCGGCTTCCAGCACGTCCTGGACGCTGTGCTTCGAGACGTGGGCGGTGCGGGCGATCGCGTTCTGCGAAAGCCCGTTCACCGACCTCAGCCTCAGGACCTCCCTGGCCCTGATCCTTCTCGCCATGTGGAACCTCCTCGTTCTCTGGACTGCATGGCAGCCCGAGCGTAACGGGGATGCGCGGGAAGGCATTTAACGGCGGTGCCGAACGGCAATATTCGGTCGGGTGGGCGGCGGTGCTGATTCGCAATATAGGTGGTGTCGAAAGGGCCTAGGACTCA
>NZ_DAWEMK010000138.1:0-3722 GCF_052362415.1 Paratractidigestivibacter sp.
CGCTCACGACTCCCGAGCTGAGGCCCGCCCACCGCTCCTCCCTCCCCGAGCTCGACTTCTTCGCCCCCGCTCGCCCGATCCTGCGCGCCGGCAGGCCGGCTGCCTCGCGGACGCTTCTCATCAAGCCGTCCATATAGTCGATGTCGGCGAACTGGTCCTTGAAGATCTCGAACGGAATATATCCGGCTGCCAGCAGCTCGTTTCTTCTGATCGCGTCGTTTTTGATGGCGTCTGCCGAGGTGTGCCACTCGCTGCCCATGTAATCGATGCATGCTCCGCGTACGCTAGCATCCTTGTGGACGGGACTCACCAAAAGGTCCGGTTTTCGCTTCTTCGTCGCCGGCACGGCACCGGCGAGCTCAGTGAGCTCGACTTCATCGTTGAGGATCGCGCCGGCGAGTCCGTAACCTCCGCGCGCGAACCTGGCCGTGGCGCGCAGATAGAGCTGCGCCTCTGGTGGAGAGGCGGCGCGGACGGGCGCCATTCCTATGAGCCGCTCGAGCTTCGCCGACCACATGGGCCTGCCCGCCGCATTGAGGAACGCCCGGTATCCCTCGGGCGTCGCCATGGGGGTATCGCGCTGGACCAGTCCTTGTTTCTCCCTGTTCGCGACGCTGTAGAGCCCCATGAGCTCGGCGAGCAACATGAGCATTTCCACCTCCGTGAGCTTAGAGATCACAAGTAGAGGCAAAAAGAGGGGAGACACGCACCTGATCCCGGGCGCGAGCTGAACGAGCGCGCCGGGAGGAACCGTGCCGGAGTATACGTGGGGTCGCGCGCCCGCGCAGGCGTGCGTGCCCTTCTTGCTCGAGATGAGCAGCCCGAGATCGCCTTCGATTCCGGCGAGTTGTCCGCATGTTTTGTGGGCTTCTTTCAGCTCCGCGGGCGAAGGCAAGTGGGCGGGGAGCGCTGATGGGCAGAGCTCCGCTGTGGCCAGGTATCGGGGGAAATAGGGTTGGCGAATGACCTGGAGCGCAGCTATATGTGAGATCACGATGTCCATTGCCCGACTGTAGCGCAAGCGCAGCTCTTCGGTGGCTAAAAATATAAAAGAATAAATTGTATCTTACCGGTATCTTGCGGCAATCTGACGCGTATCTTGCATGAGTTTTCAACAATGAGAAGAACGTCCAGCTCAAGGGGTACGTCTGAACTTTATGGATTGCGGTGGAAGAAACCGAAAAAGAGCCGCGCCGGGATCTTGGGGCGGCTGTAGGGCATGCGTTGGTTTTATGGGGCGTCGGTAAACTCGCACGAGAAGTCCGGGGTGTCGGTAGGGCGCGCACCAGAATGCCGGAGCGTCGGTAGGGCACGCACCAGAATGCCGGAGCGTCGGTACCGATACTCCGGCATTCTGGTGCAGCAAGGTGTCGAGAAGGGCGTTTCTTACCGGGGATCGGGGCTGTCGGTAGGGATTACGCCGAAATGAGGGACCGTCGGTACCGACGGTCCCGGATTCTGGTGCAGCTTTACCGACGTTCCCGTTTTCCGGTGCGGCGCGAGGGCGTGAAGGCGTGAGACGGCTACGCGAGGCCGCGAGGCGGCGGCGCACGGAGAGCCGACGGCTCGCGGTTTGGCCGCCCCACGCGCCCCCGGCGCTACATGAGCTTCGTCGACTCGATCTTCTCCTCGATCCAGTCGTTCAGGCGGACGACCGGCTTGCGCAGCAGCAGGCCCAGAAGCAGCGCGGGCACGAGGTAGGCCGCGAGCATGGCGAGCTCCCCCCAGAAGTCGCCGTTGTAGACGCCGAACATCGCAGCGCGCATGGCGTTCTCGGAGTGGACGAACGGCAGCCACGGGTACGCCGCCTGGAAGAAGCCCTGCGGGAGCATTTGCACGGGGAACGTGCCGCCCGAGCCGGCGACCTGGATGACCATGAGGACGACCGCGATGGCCTTGCCCACATCGCCGAAGCTCGCGGTGAGCGCGTAGATGATGTTGACGAACACGAACGACGCCATCATGCCCGCGAGCACGAAGAGCACGGGGTGGGCGCACTGGATGCCGAGGAAGAACAGGTCCCCGAGCAGGATCAGCAGTGACTGCGCGAAGCCGACGGCCACGAAGAACACGAGGCGTCCGAGGTAGGAGTGGCGCGGCTTGGCGCCCGTCTCGCGGACGGCCTCCTCGCTCGGGTTGCACTTGACGAGCGCGGCGAGCACGACCCCGCCGATCCAGATAGCGAGCGTGGTGTAGAAGGGCGCCATCGCGCTGCCGTTGTTCTCGATGGGGTAGATGGCGTCGCGGTCGATGCTCACGGGCTCGGCGATGAAGTCCGCGAGCGCGGTCGAGCCGCCAGAAAGGATCGCGCGGATCGTGCCCATGTCGCCCGTGGCGAGCGAGCCGTCGAGCGCGCTGGTCAGGTCGCCGAGCTTGGTCGCCGCCTCGTCGAGCGAGTCGGCGGCGGAGCTCACGCTCGTCTTCGTGTCGTCGAGGTCCTTGGATGCCGAGGCCGCGGTCCCGTTTACCGCATCGAGGGTCGACGAGATAGACGAGCCGATAGCGTCAGCGTCGCTCGCGGCGGAATCGATCTTCGATGCGAGGTCGCCAAGGCTCTGCCTGAGGTCGCCCTCGAAGTCGCCCTGCACGGAGGTGATGCCGCTTTTCGCCTTGTCCACGAGGTCGTCGAGCTGCTGCTTCGAGTCGGCGGCGGCGCCGGAGGCGGTCCCCACGTCGCCTGCGGTCTTGCGCAGGCCCGCGCTGAGGTCGGCGAGCGAGGCGCGCAGCGACCTCACGCTCGAGTTCAGCCCGTCCACGGTCACGTAGGCGGAGTACACGTCGTCGCGGGAAACCCCGATCTGCCCGGTGAACCCGGGGTCGGCGCCGTTGTCCCAGCTCTCGTACCAGGTCTTTGTGAGGGTGTCGGTCTGCCCGAGCGCGTCCAGGAGCTTGTCGAGCTCCGCGACCTGGGTGTCCACGGTCCCCGCCGCGGACTCCAGTGCCGCCTGCGAGGCGCCGGCGGCGTCGCCCGCGTCGCTGAACGCGTCGTCGATCGATGCCTTGACCTTGTCCATGCTCGCCGAGCTGCTTGCGAGCGCCTTGTTCACGGAGTCGGTCGCCCCGTCGACCGCGGAGCTGAGCGAGCGCACGTCGCCCGCCGTTTCGCGCAGTCCGTCGCCGACCTCGGCGGTCGCCTTGACGGAGTCCGAGGCACCGCCCGTACCGTTGCCCAGAAGCGAGGACGCGGAGTCGAGGATCGAGGCGAAGCTGCGCGTGGTCGATGCGGTCTCCTGGAGGCCCTTCTGCGCGTCGGTCACGGCGGAATTGAGCTTACCCGTGAACTCGGCGAGCTGGTCGTCGTCGAGGTAGTTCGTGAGATCCTCGAGCACGCCCGCGCCCACGCTCGTCACGGACGAGGCGAAGGACTCGTCGATGTCCTGCTGGACGGCGGTCGAGGCTTTGTTCGTCACGATCTGCGCGATGGCGTTGGCCTTCTCGTTCTGGTAAAAGAGCACCTTCGGCTTGGTCGCGGAGCTGGAGAGCACGCTCATCATGTCCGTCGTGAAGTCCTCGGGGAACACGATCGCGGCGTAGTACTTGCCGCTCTGCACGCCCTCGATGGCCTCGTCCTCGCTCGTCATGGTGTACCCGATGGAGGTGGACTCGACGAGCGACGAGGTCATGCGTTCGCCCATGTTGAGCGACATCGGAATCAGCTCGCCGGTGTAGCCGGCGTCGGAGTTGGCGACGGCGACCTTGAGGTTGCCGGTGTTGCCGTAGGG
>NZ_DAWEMK010000139.1:0-3716 GCF_052362415.1 Paratractidigestivibacter sp.
GGACGATTCAGGTCACGGTCGGTGACGCGCTCGGCAAGGACGAGCCGGTCGATGTGAGCGGGGACGCGCAGATCCCGCTTGGCGATCCTCTCGACGCCGCGGACGTGACCGACGACCAGATTGCGGCGGCGCGCGACTACGCAAAGAAGGGCGGTAGCGAGACCCCGGACGCGGCCGACGCCCTCGCGAACACTGCGACCACGCGCCGCGACGACGCCGCCCAGAAGCGTCGCGCAGAGGCCCTCGAGGCGACGCTCGCGTCGCTACACACGGGAATCAAATGACCACCGAGTACAGCGCCACGGGGACGGCCGTCGGCGGGAGCATCGTGGGCGTGCGGATCGCGCGGCTCTCGCACCAGATGACGACGCGCGGGTTTTGGCGCATCACGGGCGAGTTCCGGGACCTCTCCTGCGGAAAGAAAGCTAGCTTCTCGGACGTTTGCCAGGGCGTCTACGGGAAGTCGCGCGACGAGGTCTCCGCGCTCGCCGCGCAGGCGATCGCCAAGTGCGTGAATGCTCCCGACTCCAAGGGCTCGTTCCCGGATCAGCTGACCTCCGACAACCTAAGCAAGACTGTCTCCGACGACTCGCGCTACTACGGGACCCCGGACGGGCTGGTGATCGCCATTTGGGCGGGCGAGTACGGCTGCATGGCCTGGGACGCGCACGAGATCGTCGTTATACCCGCCGCCGGGAGCTCGCATGCGGCCGGCGACGACGTGACCGCCATCTCGTACAGCCCTTATTCGTAGGGGGCGGTGGCTCTTCCCGCATGGGAATCGGGGACCGTCGGTAGCCTCTTCACCGTTAACCCGGACCGTCGGTACCACCCTCCCGGATTCCCATGCAAAGAAGGGCACTTCTCGCCGGAATCCGCGACCATCGGTACCGACCCTCCCGGATTCCCGCGCGCGTTTACCGACGGTCTCGCTTTTTAGCGAGCGGCAATTCATCTGATCGCCGCCAGAGGGGATCTGCTGACGACGCCTGCCCTCGCGCCCATCGAAGCTCGCTCGCCGTAAAAAACAGGCACGGGCCCGGCGCATTCCGCCCGGCCCGTGCCTGCGCTTCTTTGCAGGTGATTTTTGCCCTGCGCTTCTTGCCCTACGCGTTCGGGCAGCCCTCGCAGCAACCGCCGCTGGTGGCCTCGGTGCAGCTAGAGCCTCCGCGCTGGTCGGTGTTGTAGAAACCCGACCCCTTGAAGACGATGCCGCTCGCGCCAAAGACCTGCTCGGCCTCGCCGCCGCATTTGGGGCATTTGACCACGGGCTTCTCGCCCATCGCGTGCTCGACCTCAAAGACGTCGCCGCATGCGGCGCAGCGATAGTCGTAACGTGCCATGTTCCAGGGACCTCCGTGCTGACTCGTGTTTTTTGCAACGGATACTGTACCCGAAAACCGCGCGCCCGCGCCGCGCTGCGATAATTAGTCGCACTTACGACACACGTGGCCGCGCCTCGGCGCGCGGCGGGGGAGAGAAGCGATGGACATCCTGGGGGCGATCTTCGATGTCGACGGCACTATCGTCGACTCGATGGGAATGTGGGCCGCGACGACCGAGTGGGTGTTCACGCATTACGGCGCCGCGATGCCGGACGGGTTCTTCGAGCGCGTCGAGCCCCTCTCGCTCAAGGAGATGTGCCGGATCGACCACGAGGAGTTCGGCTTCGGCGACTCGGCCGACGACGTCTACGAGGCGGTCTGCGCCCATGTGCGTGACTGCTACGCGCACGAGATCCAGATGTTTCCCGGCGCGCGCGAGCTCCTCGAGGAGCTCGCGGCCGCGGGCATCCCCATGGTCGTGGCGAGCTCGACGCCCGTGCGCGAGTTCACGGTCGCGCTCGAGGCGCACGGGCTTTCCGGCTTTTTCCGCGACACGGTCTCGACCGAGGACGTCGGCGGGCGCGACAAGGAGTTCCCCGACGTCTACCTCGAGGCGTGCCGCCGGCTCGGGCTCGATGCCGACGACCCCGAGCAGCGCGCCGGTGTGTGGGTCTTCGAGGACGCGCCCTTCGGCGTCCAGACCTCGCACAAGGCGGGTTTCCGCGTGGTTGGCCTGATGAACGACCACGACGGCCGCCGGGAGGAGGACGTGCGCCCCTACTGCGACGTCTACGTCCACGGCTACGCTGAGCTGAGCCTCGCGCTGCTGCGCGACTACGAGGCCCCCGCCGCGCCCGCGAGGGCGGCCGACGTCCGCGCCGCCGAGCCGCTTCAGGTCCTCGTCGTCGACGGCTCGCCCGAGGCGAGCTCGCCCGATCTCGTGCGCGCGCTGGCCGATGAGGCCGACTACGTGGTCGCGGTCGACCGCGGGGCCGAGGCGCTCCTGGCGGCCGAGGCTGCGCCGGACGTCTTTGTGGGGGACGCCGACTCCGTGAGCGCGCAGGCGGCCGCCTGGGCCCGTGCCCACGCGCGCACGGACATCCGCTTTCCCGCCGAGAAGTACGCGACCGACCTCGCGCTCGGCCTCGACTGCGCCGCCCACGAGGCCTCGCGGCGGGGGCGCCCTCTGACGATAACCCTTACCTGCGCATCGGGCGGCCGTCCCGACCACTTCCTGGCGGTCGTCGGCCTGCTGTCCTCGGCACCAGCAGCGAGCGCGCACATGGTCGAGGACGGCTTCGAGCTGCGCATCCTTCGCCCGGAGGGGGAGGCCGCCTGGCAGATGGGGGAGGACGCCGTCGGGCGCACCTTCTCGGCGGTGGCCGTGGCGCCGGGGACGCGCATCGACCTTTGCGGCATGCAGTGGCCGCTCGAGAACAAGCCGATGGGGCGTCTCGACGACCTCGGCATCTCCAACGTCGTCGTAGCGGCGGGCGCCCGCGCGACCTGCCACGCCGGCGCCCTCGCGGCGTTCCTCATCAGGTAGGCGCCGCAAGTAGGTGCCGCAACCCCGCGGCGTCGCCCTTCTCTGCGGACGATCGCACCAGAACGGACTACATGAGGGGCAAATACGGCCTTCCATATGGTCCATCCGGGTGCGAACGTCGGAAAGAAGGACGCTTGGGAGAAGCGCCGCCCGCAAGGAGCGCCGCCCGCGGGAAACGCCCCCCGCGAGAAGCGCCGTCCGCAAGAAGCGGTCCAGGCGGGCAATGCTCCGGGTGGGCACCGCTCCCGCCCGCACCGAGTTTTGCGAAGAATCTGTCGCACCCGCGGACTTTGCCGCGCTGCGCACTCGCTCCGGCGCCGCTCGCGCTACAATACCGACCCGAGCGACACGACAAACGCACCAACCCACGACTCCTGCTCCAAGCCGTGACAAAAACTGCACAATCAACCTGTGTTTCTCGTATGCAGGCCGCGCGGCCTGTGTTATATTCATACGGCTTTGTGAAATGCGGGCGCAGCTGTGCGCCGCGCCCCCGAGGAGGTCTAACCATGTCGAAGGTTTGTGAGTTCTGCGGTAAGCACCCGGTTGCTGGTCACACCATCAGCCACTCTCACCGCGTCGTCAACCGTACGTTCAAGCCGAACATCCAGCGCGTCACCGTCGTCGTCGACGGCCACAAGCGCAAGGCCAACGTCTGCACCCGTTGCCTCAAGTCCGGCAAGATCGCCCGCAGCTAAGGCGCCATCTCTCCTAGAGAATCCATGGGAGGCCGCATCGTCGGCCGCCTTTTGTATGTAGCTCCCCCGTGTGCGCTCTGATGCCTTAGTCTATGCGCCACGGCGTTCCACGGAGCCGTTCCGCGAGGGGAGGCGTCTGGTCTGGGG
>NZ_DAWEMK010000140.1:0-693 GCF_052362415.1 Paratractidigestivibacter sp.
TTGAGTGTGTGTTACCAGCCTACCACCGGCGGCCGGGCGTCCCGCGTCCGTAGTACAATCGCAACTCGCGCGACGCGGCGCCGTTTACGCCGCCTCGCCGTCTGCTGCGCATCCGCCCGTCACGGCACGGGGCGGAAGAGACGAAAGGAAACGAATGGCTTTCTCCATGCACACCCACACCTGCGGCGAGCTCCGCGCCGAGAACATCGGCCAGACCGTCACGCTGACCGGCTGGGTCTGGCACCGCCGCGACCACGGCGGCCTCATCTTCATCGACCTGCGCGACCGCGCGGGCGTGACGCAGGTCTCGTTCGACCCCGAGCACTCCGGCGGCACCGCGTTCCACGCCGCCGAGGATGTCCGCTCCGAGTGGCCCATCAAGGTCACCGGCGTCGTGCGCGAGCGCCCCGAGGGCCAGGACAACGAGAAGCTCGCCACCGGCCACATCGAGGTGCTGGTCTCCGAGCTCGAGGTCCTGAACACCTCCAAGACCCCTGCCTTCCAGATCGAGGACCACGTGGACACCTCCGAGGACGTCCGCCTGCGCTACCGCTACCTCGATATCCGCCGCCCCAAGATGGCGGCCAACCTCAAGCTCCGCAGCGATCTGACCTTCGCCATCCGCGAGGCCTTCCACAACGCCGAGTTCACTGAGGTCGAGACCCCCTGCCTCTTCAAGTCCACCCCCGAGGG
>NZ_DAWEMK010000140.1:703-1163 GCF_052362415.1 Paratractidigestivibacter sp.
CGCATGCAGCCGGGCCACTTCTACGCCCTGCCGCAGTCCCCGCAGCTCCTGAAGCAGCTGCTCATGATCGGCGGCGTCGAGCGCTACTACCAGGTCGCCAAGTGCTTCCGCGACGAGGACCTGCGCGCCGATCGCCAGCCCGAGTTCACCCAGGTCGACGTCGAGATGTCCTTCGTCGATCAGGACGACGTCATGGGCTGCATCGAGACCGTTCTGTCCGAGGCGCTCGGCAAGATGGACGTCCAGATGCAGCTCCCGCTGCGCCGCATCCAGTACTGGGACGCGATGGACACCTACGGCTCCGACAAGCCGGACACCCGCTACGGCATGGAGCTCCACGACGTCACGCCGATCTTCGCGAACTCCAAGTTCAAGCTCTTCGCGTCCGCCGCGGCAGACGACAAGACCTTCGTCAAGGCCATCAACGCCAAGGGAGCCGGCCTGTGGCCGCGCGCGAAGA
>NZ_DAWEMK010000140.1:1219-3715 GCF_052362415.1 Paratractidigestivibacter sp.
CTTCGGCGCCAAGGGCCTGGCCTACATCGCCTTCCGTGAGGACGGCTCCGTGACGAGCCCCATCGTCAAGTTCTTCTCCGACGACGAGATGGCCGCCCTGCGCGCCGAGATGGGCGTCGAGCCCGGCGACCTCGTGATGTTCGCCGTCGAGTCCCGCCTACACGCCGACGAGATCCTGGGCGGCATGCGCCGTCACATGGCCGACGCGCTCGAGCTCCCGCGCGAGGGCCACGACTTCCTGTGGGTCGTCAACTTCCCGCTGTTCCACTGGGACGAGGAGACCAAGCGCTACGAGGCCGAGCACCAGCCCTTCACCCTGCCGACCGAGACCGACCCCGAGAAGATCATGGCCGACCCGCTGGCCGTGGGCTCCTACACCTACGACTTCGTCATGGACGGCTTCGAGGCCGGCGGCGGCGGCATGCGTATCCACAACGCCGAGATGCAGATGGCCATCCTCAAGATGCTCGGCTTCACCGAGGAGCGCGCCCGCGAGCAGTTCGGCTTCCTGCTCGACGCCCTCGCGTTCGGCGCGCCCCCGATGGGCGGCTTCGCGCTCGGCCTCGACCGTGTCTGCATGCTGCTCACCGGCTCCGACTCCATCCGCGAGGTCATGGCCTTCCCGAAGACGAGCTCCGGCTCCGACCTCATGAGCGACGCGCCCTCCGAGGTCAGCGCCAAGCAGCTCAAGGAAGTCTCGCTCCGTCTGCTGTAAATGACAAATGACGAAAAGGGACAGTCCCTTTTTATCATCAGGCGGAAAATGACGAAAAGGGACTGTCCCTTTTTGTCATCCGGCCGCCCCGCGACGTGTCCGCGGGGCGGTTTTTGCTGAACGTAGAAAGAAGTAACGCTTTGTCTGACCTGCGATTCATTGCCCGGAGCTTCGGGCCGTACCGCCGGGACGTGGCGCTCGCGGCGGTGTGCATCTTCATCGAGACGTGCCTCGAGCTCGCGATCCCGTTGCTGATGTCGTCGGTGATCGACGACGGTGTGCTCGCGCGCGACGTCGCCGTGGTGTGGACGCGCGGGGCTGCGATGGTCGGCTGCGCCGCCGCCGCGCTCGTCCTCGGCCGCGGCTATGCCCGCTACTCCGCCCGCGCGGCCATGGGCCTCGGCGCGAACCTTCGCCGCGAGGAGTTCTCCGCAGTCGAGTCCTACGCCTTCGAGAACCTCGACCGCTTCGAGACCTCGAGCCTCGTCACCCGCATGACCACGGACGTGACCGTCATCCAGAACGCCATCGTCACGGGATTTCGCCCCATGATGCGCGGCCCCATCATGCTCGTCATGGGACTCGTGCTGAGCTGCGTCATGTCGGCGCGCCTCGCCGTGGTGTTCTTCGTCGTGCTGCCGTTCCTCGCGGTCGCGCTCGCGCTCATCGTGCGGCACGTCGCGCCGCTCTACCGCGTGCTGCAGCGGACGATGGACGCGCTGAACGACGAGCTCCAGCAGGACCTGACCGCGATCCGCGCGATCAAGGCCTACGTCCGCGAGGGCCACGTTGCCGGGCGCTTCGGCGAGGTCAACGGCGAGCTCGCGGACACCGCCACGCGCACGTTCTCGGGTGCGGTGATGAACACCCCGGTGTTCCAGCTGTCCATGTACGTGTCCGCCACGGTGCTCCTGTGGGTCGGCGGCAACATGATCCTCTCGGGCGAGCTCCAGGTCGGCACGCTCACCGGCTTCATGAGCTACGTGCTGCAGATCATGAACTCGCTGATGATGATCTCCAATGTCTTCCTGCTGCTTGCGCGAGCGCTGACGAGCATCGAGCGCGTGCGCGAGGTCCTCGACGAGGAGCCCGCCATCGAGTCCGCGCCCGCGGACGTCGCCGTTCGCGAGGTCGCGGACGGCTCGGTCGAGTTCAGCGACGTCGACTTCAAGTACCGCGCCGACGCCAAGCGCTGCGTGCTCGAGGACGTGGACCTTCGCTTCGAGGCCGGCTCCACGGTGGGCATTCTCGGCGGCACAGGTTCCGGCAAGACGAGCCTCGTCCAGCTGATCGCGCGCCTCTACGACGCGACCTCGGGCGAGGTCCTCGTCGGTGGCCGTGACGTGCGCGACTACGACCTCGCGTCGCTGCGCGACGCGGTGGGCGTCGTGCTCCAGAAGAACGTGCTCTTCTCGGGCACGGTTCGCGACAACCTGCGCTGGGGCGATCCCGACGCCACCGACGAGGAGCTCCTCGCCGCGTGCCGCGCCGCCTGCGCCGACGAGTTCCTCGACCGCATCGGCGGACTCGACGGCGACCTGGGCCAGGGGGGCGTCAACGTCTCGGGCGGCCAGAAGCAGCGCCTGTGCATCGCGCGCGCCCTGCTCAAGCGCCCGCGCGTGCTCATCTTCGACGACTCCACGAGCGCCGTGGACATGGCGACCGACGCGCGCATCCGCGCGAACCTCGCTGCGCTCACCGGCGTGACGAAGGTCGTCATCGCGCAGCGCGTCGCCTCCGTGATGGACGCCGACCAGATCGTCATCCTCGACGAGGGCCGC
>NZ_DAWEMK010000141.1:0-2819 GCF_052362415.1 Paratractidigestivibacter sp.
TCCGTGCTCTTCTCGCAGCTCGACGAGACCACGGGCAAGGTCTACGGCTTCGACGCGGCCATCTATCTCTCGCTCATCCGCTACATCCTCGGCGACGAGACCAAGTACGACTACACCCAGATGACCTCCGACACCCGCGAGTCGGTCCTCCAGAACGACACCTGCGACGCCGTTTTCGCCACCTATACCATCAACGACAAGCGTAAGGCCGTCATCTCGTTCGCCGGCCCGTACTTCACGGCAACCCAGGGCGTCCTCGTCGCGGCCAGCAACACCGATATCATCTCCATCGACGACCTCAAGGGCAAGAAGGTCGCCGTCCAGTCCGGCTCCACCGGCCCGCAGGTCGTCGAGGAGTACGCCCCCGAGGCCGAGGTCCAGGAGTTCTCCAAGGATGACGAGTGCCGTGCCGCCCTCGAGCAGGGGCGTGTCGACGCTTATGTGGTCGACAACACGCTCCACATGGGCAACATCGTGAAGAACCCCGGCAAGTACCGTCTCGCCGTCGAGTCCTTCGGCCCGGAGGACAAGTACGGCATCGGCCTGAAGCTCGGCTCCGACGGCGTCGAGTTCGTCAACGACTTCTTGAAGAAGTTCGAGGACGACGGCAAGTGGGCCGAGTTCTACAAGATCTGCATCGCCGACCGCACCGGCGTCTCCGCCACCGCCGAGCCGCCCGCGATTGGGGCCTAACCAAAGACCGACCGGCCTGCGAGGGGTTATCCCGGCCGCAGGTTCGACTGGGGTCTCCCGTCGATCGCGACGGGCGGCCCCGCTGCTTATGTAAGGAGGGGCGATGGGGATCGCCGATCTACTATCCACCTACGGGCAGAACTACCTGACTGCCCTTCTGACCACCTGGCGCATGACGCTCATCTCATTCGCCCTCGTCATGGTCCTTTCCGTCGTGATCACGGTCATGAGGGTTTGCCCGTTCAAGCCGCTGCGCGTCTTCGGCGATCTCTATGTGCAGATCTTCCGCAACATCCCGGGCGCGGTACTTTTGCTCATCGTCGTCTACGCGCTGCCTAACCTCGGGCTCGTCCTCGACTACGAGCCTGCGGTCATAGCGGCCACGGTGATCCTCGCCGCTGCGTTCGGCTCCGAGAACTTCATGACCGGCATCAACACCATCGGCGTGGGGCAGATCGAGGCGGCGCGCTCCATCGGTCTCACCTTCACGCAGATCCTGCGCACCATCGTGATCCCGCAGGCGCTGCGCTCCACGGTGCTCCCCATGACGAACCTCTTCATCGCCGTCATGCTTACCACCGCCCTCGGCTCTCAGGTGCCCATGGCCCCGCAGGAGCTCACGGGCGTGGTCAGCTACATCAACACCCGCGAGTCCGCAGGCGTTATCACCTTCGTGCTCTCTGCCTGCGGCTACATCGGCACTGCGCTCGTCGCCGGCTTCATCGGCAACAAGATCGACCAGAAGGTCAGGGTGATCCGCTAATGGCAGCCAACGCAACCACCATGCGCGACGCCCTCTACGAGGCCCCCGGCCCAAAGACGAGGCGCAAGATGCTCCTCGGTACCGTCGTGAGCCTGGCCGCCGTCGTCGCCTTCCTGGCCTGGGTCGTGTACCGCTTCTGGGTCAAGGGCCAGCTCTCGTACCGCTACTGGGAGCTCTTCAGCTGGCGCTCGACCTGGATCTATCTCGGCCGCGGCCTTCTGGGCACGTTCGAGGTGGCCCTGACCGCGGGCGCCATCGCCATCGTGCTCGGCCTCGCCCTCATGCTCGGCCGCACGAGCGCCTCTAAGCCGCTCCAGGCCGCCTGCGCCGTCCTGACCAACTTCCTGCGTGGCGTCCCGAGCCTGCTGTTCATCTACGGGTTCTTCTTCGTCGTGCCGACCCTCGGCGTAAAGATGAGCTCGTTCTGGATGCTCATCATCCCCATCGCGCTCGCCGCCTCGGGCGTCCTGGCCGAGGTCTTCCGCGCCGGCGTGAACGCCGTCCCCCGTGGACAGACCGAGGCGGGCCTCTCCATCGGGCTTTCCCCGTGGAAGGTAAAGACGAAGATCGTTCTTCCTCAGGCCATCCGCTTCGTCGTTCCCTCGCTCATCAGCCAGCTCGTGGTCGTCGTCAAGGACACCGCGCTCGCCTATGTGGTCACCTTCCCCGACCTCATGCAGAACGCCCAGGTCCTGCGCACCAACTACGACGCGCTCGTCTCGACCTACCTCGTCGTCGCGGTGATCTACATCCTCATCAACTACCTGATCAACAAGGCCGCCGTGTACGTCTCGCGCCGCACCGGCGCGAAGATCATCCGCTAGGCGCACCAAAGGAGAATCACATGACCGAATCCAACGCCGCGCAGGCACCCGTCATCGAGCTGCGCCACGTCGACAAACACTACGGCGACCTCCACGTGCTCAAGGACATCAACCTCAAGGTCAACAAAGGCGAGGTCGTCGTCATCATCGGGCCCTCGGGCTCGGGAAAGTCTACGATGTGCCGCACCATCAACCGCCTGGAGACCGTCGACTCCGGCGAGATCCTCATCGAGGGCAAGCCGCTGCCGCAGGAGGGCAAGGAGCTGGCCCAGATGCGCGCCGAGCTCGGCATGGTCTTCCAGGGCTTCAACCTCTTTGCGCACAAGACGATCCTCGAGAACGTCACCTTGGGCCCCATCGAGGTCCTTGGCATGAAGAAGGACGAGGCCGAGAAGAAGGCCATGGAGCTCCTCGCCCGCGTCGGCGTGGCCGAGCAGGCGCAGAAGGTGCCCGCCCAGCTCTCCGGCGGCCAGCAGCAGCGCGTGGCCATCGCCCGCTCGCTCGCCATGGACCCGAAGGCGATGCTCTTCGACGAGCCG
>NZ_DAWEMK010000141.1:2829-3714 GCF_052362415.1 Paratractidigestivibacter sp.
ACCTCCGCACTCGACCCCGAGATGATCAACGAGGTCCTCGACGTCATGGTGCGCCTCGCAAAGAAGGGCATGACGATGATCGTCGTCACCCACGAGATGAACTTCGCGCGCCGCGTCGCCGACCGCGTTATCTTTATGGCAGACGGCCAGATCATCGAGATGGGCACGCCCGACGAGTTCTTCGACCACCCGCAGACCAAGCGCGCCCAGGACTTCCTCAACAGCATCAAAGGACATTAATTTATGCGATCTTGCGTTTCTTGCGATACCTGCGACCCTGACTGCCCCGTCCACTCCGAGAAGCCCGAGTCGCGCCCGCTCATCTTCGTCGCGCCCCGCTTCGAGCCGGGCCGGATGTACGGGGAAGAGCAGCTCGCGCCGAACGAGGCGACGACCAAGTGCTACGTCGACGCGATCTTCGAGGCCGGCGGCCTTCCGGTGATGATGAACATCACCGAGGACGAGGCGCTCATCCGCGAGTACGTCCGCCGCGCCGACGGCATCTGCGTGCCGGGCGGCCCCGACGTCTCGCCCAAGTTCTGGGGCGACGACTCTGAGCACCCCGGCTGCTCGTCGTGCCCCGAGCGCGACGCGTTCGAGATGGCGCTCCTGCGCGCCGCCGTCGAGGCGGACAAACCGCTCTTCACCGTGTGCCGAGGCACCCAGGCGCTGAACGTCGCGCTCGGCGGTACGCTCAATATGGACGTTCCCACCATCCCGAGGACGCCTGGCGCGCGCGAGCGGAACCACGTGAACCTCATGGGCCGGCCGAGCCACGACATCATCATCCAGGAGGGATCGCTCCTTCAGCGCGCTTGCGGGGGAGAGGAGCGCTACTCTGTGAACTCCGCCCACCACTGCTGCGTCGAGCGCCTCGGGCGCGGG
>NZ_DAWEMK010000142.1:0-479 GCF_052362415.1 Paratractidigestivibacter sp.
GGTGGTAGGCGTCGTAGATCGCCGGGCGCATGAGGTTCGCCGCGCAGGCATCCACGCCGAGGTAGTCCTTGTAGGTCACCTTCTCGTGGATGACGCGGGTGACGAGCGCGCCCGCCGGCGCGAGCATCCAGCGGCCGAGCTCGGAGCAGATCCTCACGTACCCCATGCCGGCGGGAACAAGCACCTGCTCGTACGCCTCGCGCACGCCCTCGCCGATGGCGGCGATGTCCGCGGCGGGGTCCTCGGGGCGGTAGTCGACGCCGATGCCGCCGGAAAGGTCGATGAGCCCCACGTGGACGCCGAGCTCGTCGCGCAGGCGCACGGCCTCCTCGAAGAGCAGCCGCGCAAGGCGCGGGTAGTAGTCGTCTACCTGGGTGTTGCTGGCAAGAAACGCATGGATTCCGAAGTCCTCGACGCCGAGCGCCGCCAGGCGCGAGAACGCCTCCTTGAGCTGCTCGCGCGTCATGCCGAACTTCGCG
>NZ_DAWEMK010000142.1:489-2965 GCF_052362415.1 Paratractidigestivibacter sp.
CTGCGGGTTGCCGATGATGCCGTTGGCCGCCTCGAAGCAGCCGCCGGGGTTGAGCCGGCAGCAGACCATGCGCGGCAGCTCGCCGCCGAGCGCGCGCCCGAGGCAATCGACCATGTCGAGGCTGTCGAGGTTGATGATGGCGCCGAGGTCGCGAGCCTGGCGGTAGTCCTCGTCCGGGGTGTCGTTGCTCGAGAGCATGATGTCCCCGCCGGTGACGCCGCAGGCCTCCGCGAGCGTGAGCTCGGTGCCGGTCGCGCAGTCGCAGCCGCAGCCCTCCTCGGCGAGGATGCTCACGATCCAAGGGTTGGGGGTGGCCTTCACGGCGAAGTACTCCTTGAACCCCGGGTTCCACGAGAACGCCTGGTTGAGCGCACGGGCGCGTCGGCGAATCTCCGCCTCGTCATAGAGGTAGAACGGAGTGGGGTGCTCGGCGCAGACGGCCTCGAGCTTCTCTTTGCTTATGAAGGGGCGCTTGTCCATGCGCGCGTCTCCTTGCTCTCGAATTCCTCGGGCGGGCGCGCGATCAGGCGGGCTGCCGGCAAAGAAGCCGGTCCCAGGTGATAGCGCTCCCGCGACGTATTGTCGCAGACAGTCCTGAGGGTATTTCCCGCAGGCCCACCGCATAGCCGTGCCCGGCTCGTGCAGTTCGGCGGGCCTCGCCTCCGCTCGGGGTGCTTGCGCCTGCCGGCTCCCCCGGGCTTCTTCGTGCCCGCTCCTCTATCGATGAGAAGACCCTAGCACCGCCCGCCGTGCGGCTCAACCCAGAACACGCAGACGAAACACTACGGCTAACTTTGCCGAGCGAAGAGCGGATAAGGCGTAGACTCCTGCACAACTACTGTTTGATCGGGAGGTGTCGTGGACCAGCAAATCGCAAAGGCCGCCAAGGAGTACGCGCGCGAGGCGCACGAGGAGGAGCTCGAGCTCTTAAGGCGGCTCGCAAAGATCCCGGCCCCGTCCGGCAAGGAGGGAAAGCGCGCCGCCTTCGTTAAGGGGTGGCTCCGGGAGGCGGGCGCGGACAGTGCCTTCATCGACCCCGCGGGCAACGTCATCTGCAGGCTCGAGGGCAAGGACCGCAACACGGCGTCGGTCTTCTCGGCGCACATGGACGTCGTGGCGAAGGACGAGGAGACCCTCCCCTTGCGCGAGGACAAGGCCCGAATCTACGCGCCCGGTGTGGGCGACGACACCGCCAACCTCACGGGCCTTTTGATGGCGACCAAGTGGATACTGGCCCACAAGCCGCCCCTCAAACACGACGTCTGGGTGGTGGCGAACACCTGCGAGGAGGGCCTGGGCAATCTCGCGGGGACGCGCAGGCTCATCGTGGATTTGAGGGAGGCCGGCCTTGAGGTCGCCGACTTCACCGCGTTCGACCTGTACCTCGGTCAGCACATAACCCGCGCGGTGGGGTCCCACCGCTGGCGCGTCGAGGTCGAGACGCAGGGCGGCCACTCATGGGAGGACGCGGGGCGCCAAAGCGCCGTCGAGTCCGTCTGCCGCGTCGTCGAGGGGCTCTACGCAATTCCTCTGCCCGATGAGGGAAAGACGACCGTCAACGTCGGCGCGATTGAGGGGGGCGGCGCGGTGAACGCCATCGCCTCGAGGGCGTCCGCACTACTCGAGTATCGCTCCGCGAGGCAAGAGAACCTGGATTACATGGACGAGAAATTCAAGGAGATAGTGAGGTCGGCCCGCACCGGGGACGCCGACGTCGAGGTCAAGCTCATCGGCGACCGCCCCGCAAGCCTGGCCTCGCAACCCGAGGGCCAGTCTGGCCTCGTCGACCTGGGGGATGAGGCGATCCGGGCGCTCGGGGGCGTTGAGCCCGCCCACCAAGAGTCGTCCACCGACGCGAATATCCCGCTATCGCTCGGCGTCCCGGCCCATACCGTGGGGGCCGTATCGGGAGCCTTGCTCCACACGCGAGAGGAATGGATCGACAAGCACAGCTTGGAGCCCGGTCTCGCGCTTGTCCTGGGGCTCATGCTGTCCACCTGCGCCGAGGGCGGACAGATGAAGGGCTAAAGAAAAAGGAGCCTTTCTCGGCTCCCCAACCTCTTTGGAACTATGCGCGGTAATTGACCAGAATGCTCGAGTCGCTGTGATTCCTGGCGTGGCTCGCGAACCAATCGTCGACCTCACGGAATAGCCAACTTGGGGAATCCGCGAAGAAGTCCTTCTCGTGGTTATCAAACTTCGCACGGTATTCACCGCCGACCAACCAGCCGTTGCGGCACGCCTCGTAGACCTTACGCTGCTTATCGTTCAGATTCTTAATGGACATTGTGTTCTCCTCTCTTTGTCCTTTGTTGTTATCTGTAGGATACCCCGGGCAGCGCTGAGCGCCTGTAAGAACCTTGTCTTGTGATAGTCATGTGATGATGTATATACTGAATATATATCATGCGTCTCTCAGAAAGATATTTCATATGAATATCAAACAGCTCGAGTACTTCATCGCCATCGCAGAGGA
>NZ_DAWEMK010000142.1:2975-3679 GCF_052362415.1 Paratractidigestivibacter sp.
GGCCGGCAAGGTACTCGACGAGCGCGCCTTGAGGATCGTGGCCCTCACGCAGGCAACCGAGCGCGAGGTGGCCAGCGTCGCCACCGGCGCCGGCGGCTCCATCTCGCTCGGCGTCGACCCGAGCTGCTCGGGCCTCATGCCCGCGGATCGCCTTGTCGACTTTCACCGGCGCTTTCCCAACGTGGAGTTCGAGGTGCGTGAAGGGCCGACCCCATCGATACTCGACCTCCTCGACGGCGGCATCGTGGACATCGGCGTCGTGAGGACGCCCTTCAAAAGCGACGGGCTGCGTTGCCGCTTTGCCGAGACCGAGCCCCTGGTCGCCGTCATGCCGCCAGCGCTCGAGGTCGGCGAGGAGGCCTCCTGCACCTTGGAGGATCTGTCCGGCCTGCCCCTCATCGTGAGCAGGAGGCTCGTCGCCGAGCTCGGGAAGGCGTTCGAGGTCATGGGAGGGGACCTGCGCATGGCCACCGTCGTCGACGACCCGCGCACCGCGGCGCTGTGGGCGCGCGAGTCGATGGGGTGCGCGCTCGTGCCCCGCTCGCTGATCCGCGTGACCGACACCGGCGACCAGTTCATAAAGACGCTCGAATGCCGCGAGCTCGAGAGCCGTGCCGCCGTCATCTGGAAGGCCCAGCACACCCCCTCAGACCTTTACCGCACCGTCATCGCCCTTCTTGGCGATCTTTCGTAGGCGAGCCGGC
>NZ_DAWEMK010000143.1:0-1290 GCF_052362415.1 Paratractidigestivibacter sp.
CCCCTGGGTCCTCGTGAACGCCGACGTGCTCCAGGGCAAGACGATGACGAGCTGCCGCTACATCCGCGTCGACCTTGAGCATGCGGGCGCGACCTGGCTCGATGAGGAATGCCACGTGGACGACGCGAACGGCTGGAGGCTCATCACCTCGCGCCGTCCGGCGGATCTCGAGGCGTTCAGCGCTGCCATGATCGCCGCGCTCGAGGGCTAAGAAGCCCCTCTACCAATAAGGTCGCCTTTCCCAAATCCCCGCATGGGCGGAGCAGCCATGACCGATCGCACGAACCTCGCCAGCCTCAAGAGCCGACCGTCTCTTCTTGGACGCCTGCGATGGATTCTCGCGGCTCAGCTCGTTGCCCTGGCGGTCGTCCTTGGCGCACCGATGTCCCTGGGGCTTCCCGCTCAGGTCGCGGTCGCGGCAACGACCTCCGACGGCATCGTCTACGAGCAGCGAGAGCTGGGAACCGTGGCCATCACCGGCTACGAGGGGGCGGGCGGCCGCGTAGAGATCCCCGCGCAGCTTGAGGGCCTCCCCGTGACGTCCGTTGCGGACGGGGCCTTCTCCCTCAACACGAGCATCACCGAGGTCTCGATTCCCGAGGGCGTCTTGAGCGTTGGGAACGAGGCCTTCAACGATTGCGTCAAGCTCGCCTCCGTTGAGCTGCCTGCCTCGCTCTCGTCCATCGGTGACTCGGCGTTTTACTCGTGCAGCCGCCTGGAGAGCATCGAGCTTCCCCATGGGCTCGCTTCCATCGGCGACGGCGCGTTCTACGGCTGCGCGTCCTTGGCCTCGATCGCCGTCCCGGGCACGGTCGCGGATTGGGGCGACTACGTCTTCAGCTCCTGCGAGCGACTCGAATCTGTGCGCATCGGCGAGGGCGTCGATCGCGTTCCCACGCGCTCCTTCATCGGCGATTCGCTTCTTTCCTCCGCGGAGCTTCCCAGCTCCGTCAAGCTCATCGAGAAGAACGCCTTCAGGAGCTGCGGTTCGTTGGCGACCTGCGACTTGAGCCATGTGGGGCGGCTCAAGCACGGACCGCTACTGGCTCGATTGGTTCGAGTCCAAGCCCTGGACCACATGCTTCGTTGACGGGAACCACGAGAACCATCGCATGCTGGCAGAACTCCCCGAGACCGAGTGGTGCGGCGGGCACGTCCATATTGTGCGCCCAAACATCCTGCATTTGATGCGCGGTGAGGTATTCGATATCGACGGCACGACCGTTCTCGCCATGGGCGGGGCGGCGAGCCATGACAGGGAATGGCGCGAGGAGGGGAAGTCCTGGTGGC
>NZ_DAWEMK010000143.1:1300-2318 GCF_052362415.1 Paratractidigestivibacter sp.
CCGAGATGGACCGATGCCGGCGCTCTCTCGACCGCGTGGGCTGGAATGTCGATTACGTGGTGACGCACGAGGCGCCGGCAGACTTGGCAGACACCCTGTGCTGGGAGCGCAACCGCCCCTTTGACGACGACCAACTGCAAAATTTCCTAGGCGAGATCGACCACCAGCTCGGCTTCAAGACGTGGTTCTTCGGCCACTACCACGACGACGAGTGGCGCGATGACCGACACCGGCTGATCTATCACGACATCGTGCTCGCTAGCATACGCAGGGAGGACGAAGACCGAGAGCCCGTCGGTTAGCAGCCGCATCGTCAGACCTCACATGCGTGAGCCTGCACTCGCGCATAGCGCGCATCTCAACCAAGTCAGCTTTCTCGCGAGCCTTCGCCTTGACAGCGTCGAGGGCGGCGTGATAGCCGCTGAGGTCAACCGCCGAAGTCTTCCCCCAATCCTCGCCGCCACAGCCGCGCCGTCTTCGGCGTCCGCGCCGCGGCTCTTAACAGATTGATATTAAAAGGGCCTAAGGTCGCGGTCGAGGGGAAGCTCCGCTACGAGTCTTGGCAGGCGTCCGACGGAACCCACCGCAGCCGCCTTCGCGTCGTCGCCGACGACGTCGAGCTCATGAGCCCGCGCGGCGCGTTCGGGTCCTCCGGCGGAAGCGCGCAGGCGACGGACCCCGCCCACGACCCCGTGAGGAACGGCGGCCACGAGACCGAGCCCTATGCCGAGTCTTTCGCCCGCGGCGGCTCGCAGCAGACCTCCGCGCAGCCCGTCTACGCCGCCCCGGCGCCCTCGTCGAGACAACAGACGCCGCCCCGGCCGACGTGTACGGCGAGGATATTCCCTTCTAGTATTTATGTCGGCCGCGTTCCAGTGCCGACACCCACCGTAACGCCCCGCGTCCACGCGGGGCAATAAAACCCAACGGGCCCAGCGCCCGCAACCGAGCAAATAACAAACCCGCCGCAGCTTCGGCTGAACTGCCCCCCATTTCTCGTGTCCAAGAAATGGGGGGC
>NZ_DAWEMK010000143.1:2328-2911 GCF_052362415.1 Paratractidigestivibacter sp.
TTAGCGCGTTAACTCCTCGCGTGCCCAGAGGCCGGCGTTTCTTAACGCAACGCCCGTCCCGCCGCCCAGAGGTCGCGATTTCTTAGCAAGAAGGGCGCTCGCCGCCGGCGCTACCTGCGCTCCTCGACCTCCTTCTGGACCTTGCCGTCGTACACGGCGGCGCCGAGGCCGTCCACTGCGGTGATGGCAGAGACCGCGAGCACGGCCGTGCTGCCGGCGAAGACCGCGGCCACGACGCCGAGGACCACGGCGAGGACGCAGAGCACGCGGTGGCTGCCGAGCGCGCTCGGGCGGTTGGCGCCGCGGATGCCCATAACGGACGAGGCGACGGAGAGCGCGCCGAGGGCCAGCGCCGCGGGCAGGTCGAGGTAGGGGCGCATCGCGTCGAGCTGGCCCTGCCCCGCGGCGGCCTGCCCGCCGACCTTCGCGACGACGGCGAGGACGATGACGACGATGGACAGGGCGAACTGGAGGAGGCTCAAGATCTTGAGCATTTTGCGGTTGCTGGACATGGCGCCTGCTTTCTGTGGGTGACGTTGTTGCTGCTAGCGGACAGTATACCCGCCGCTTGGTCGCGACAGCG
>NZ_DAWEMK010000143.1:2921-3624 GCF_052362415.1 Paratractidigestivibacter sp.
CGTGGCATACTCAAACAGATGTTTGTGAGAACATGTGTGCGTTATTGAACCGACGGGGCAAAGAGGACGAGGGGAGGCGAGGCGGCCGAATGTCGCAAGGGCTCGAAAAGCGCTCACGGCGCTATGTCCGTGTGCGCTGCGAGATCGACGCGGACGGCAGCCTCACGCCGATCGCCGTGCTGTGGTGCCCCGGCCGCGCCTACGAGATCACCAAGGTGAGCCGCCGCGAGAGCTGGCCGTGCCTGGGCACCGGCCGCGGCACCCGCTTTACCGTGTGGTTCGGCGGCTACCAGACGTACCTGTGGTGGGACACGAGCCGCTGGTATGTGATGAGCCGTCCGCCGAGGACGGCCAAAGAGGCGGTCTTCACGTCCTCTGGCTAGGTTATCGCCGTATCGCCCTCCTGCTCATGGTCTATTTCGGGTGGGCAAAAGCAATGCGCCGTCAACGTCCTGCGATCCTGCCGTGCTGCTAAACTGTGTTCCATCTGAATAATTGAGGGCACGGTTCGAACAGCTGCTACGCCTAGTAGAGAAAAAAGGATTCCGGTTCGACTCCGGATCAGTTGAAAGACTGTGTTCAAGGCTCGCCTGCTCGCGGCGGCGCGCGTCCGCGCGTTGCGAGGGGCGAATGGCGGGGACGCACCCTGCCGATCCTACCTGCCCTCCTGGACCCCGAAAGGGGGGAGGCGGGGTATATGAAA
>NZ_DAWEMK010000144.1:0-1252 GCF_052362415.1 Paratractidigestivibacter sp.
CCCGCGCGCTCCAGCTCTACATCATGGCCGCGTTCGCCCCGATCCCGCTGGCGTTCCTCGGCATGGACGCCACGCGCCAGATAGGCCTTGGCTACCTGAAGAGCTTCGGGGCGGTCTGCATCGCCGGCGTCATCATCCTCGTGCTACTCATATCGTTCCCGCTCGTGCTCGGCGGGCTCACCGGGGCGAACCCCGGGACGGGTACCCCGGCCGACGCGGTCGCGAACGGGCTCACCTACGCGCTGCAGTACCTGGCCATGTGCGTGCTGCTCATCCTGGCCCTCGTGAAAAGCGGCTCCTGGGCGCGCGACATCGTGAGCGGCTTCTAGCGGAAAAGCGAGGAAGGGGGCGGTCGCCATGAGATAGGGGCACCGCGCCGGGGCACGCGTCCCGGCGGATGAAGACAAGGACCGATTGAAAACGAAAAGGAGGAAAGACATGGAAGAGAGGAAGAACGTGTACCTCTCGCTGCACAAGAGCTTCGTGCGCGAGGGCATCGAGTACACCGACCGCGCGACCGGCGAGGCCAGGACCTTCAACTCGGCGACCCTTCCCAAGGGCACCGTCGTCGACGGCATGGACGTGGGAGGCTACGAGTTCAGCCCCATGTTCGTTAACGAGAGCCGCTTCAAGGGGGCCGACTTCCGAGACATACCGCTGCTCGCGAACCGCGAGGTGTGGCTGAGGAAGACGGTGATGGGCCCGGACGGCCGGCCCGAGCTCGACGAGGACGGACGCACGGTCAAGGACACCGTGAAGGTCATGCCGGCGCAGCTCAAGGAGGCCGTTGACCCAGGGCGCTCGCGCTACCTCGCGGAGCGCGCCGAGCACGCCCGCCAGGCGAGCCGCGCCGCCGAGCACGAGGCGCCCCGCGCACAGCGAAGCGTCGAGAGATAGGGAGGCGGAAAGATGAACGCAGCGAAAGACTGCACCCTGCAGGAAAAGCTCCTCCGATGCGCCATGGCGCTCATCCTGGCGGCGGGGGCTCTGCTCGCCTCTGTGGCGGCCTCGCCCGCCTACGCCGCGCCGAGCACGGTAGACGTGTCCATCGGCGGCAAGATCCCCTACGGCGGCTTCGCCACCACGTGGATGAGCGCCGACGGGAACATCGCCTACTGCGCCGAGCCCTCGTCCCCGACGCCCGCGCCGGGCTCCTACTCGACGAGCCCCGTGCCGAGCGGCGACGTGACAGCGGCGATCTGGTACTCGTTCGGCTCTCCCGGCTTCGACGCGTCGATGTTCCCGGGCAGCT
>NZ_DAWEMK010000144.1:1262-3578 GCF_052362415.1 Paratractidigestivibacter sp.
CGAGTCGGCTGCCACGCACGGCACGAGCGCCGAGTTCGCCTCCTGGGCGAAATCCGAGCTGATCGGCGGGACCTTCGCCAAGATGAAGGCGGGCGCCGGCAAGGTATCCGCCGGGTTCGAGGCGTTCTGCGTCAGGACCGGCGGCGGCTCCCAGACGCTCGTGAGCTTCAGCTGGTCCGCAGGCGGAGTCAAGGTCGCCAAAACGGACTCCGAGGCGGGCGCGGAGCCCCAGGGCGACGCCTCGCTCGACGGCGCGAGCTTCTCCGTCGTTAACGAGACCGGCCGCTACGTGCTGGTCGGCGGCAAGTACTACGCCGACGGTGAGGTATGCGCCACGATAAAGACCGCGCCCGAGGACGGGTCGCACGTCGCCGCGACCGGCGCCGACGCGCTTCCCGCGGGCAATTACCGCATCGTCGAGTCCGGCGCGCCCGAGGGCTACGACGCCAGCGACGTCCCCGTCGCGTTCACCGTGAAGGCCGGCGAGGTGTGCGACCTCACGGGCGACCCCGTGACCGACGAGGTCTTCCGCGGCGGCGTGCAGGTGACCAAGTCCGACAAGGAGCTGCAGGCGTCCGAGGCGCTCGCGGGCAGCGGCCACAAGGAGGCGCCTGGCGAGCACCCCGGCCTCGACGGGATCGAGTTCACCGTCACGAACCGCTCGGCGCACAAGGTCCTCGTTGACGGCGAGTGGCGCGAGCCGGGCGAGGCCGTGGCCACGCTGACCACCGCATGGAACGACGAGGCCGGCGCCTACACCGCGCAGACCGCGGCCAACGCACTGCCGTACGGAACCTACGACGTGCGGGAGACGGCGACGAACGGGAGCTACCTGCTGACCGACGGCGAGCCCCGCACCTTTGAGGTCCGCACCGGCGACGAGATCGTGAGCGCCTCCGCGGACGGCGCCGCGCTCGAGTTCCGCGACCAGGTGGTGCGCAACGACCTCGAGCTCTCCAAGAAGAGCGAGTCCGACAACGCCGGCCTCATGGTTCCGTTCGCCATCGAGAACGCGGCCACCGGCGAGATTCACGTGCTGGTCACGGACCGCAACGGCGACGCGTCGACCGCGAGCAGCTGGAACAAGCACTCGAGGGACACCAACGCCAACGACGCCCTGCTCGGCCATGAGGGCCCGATTGCTGCCGCCGACATGGACCCGAAGGCCGGCATCTGGTTCTCGCTCGGCGAGGACGGCTCCTCGGCGCCGGTCGACGACTCGCTGGCGGCCCTGCCGTACGGCGCCTACACCATGACCGAGCTGCGCTGCGATGCCAACGAGGGCCTCGAGCTCATCACGAGAAGCTTCTGGATCGATCGCGACTCGACGGTCGCGAAGGCCGTGTGGATGGGCCTTGACGACCAGGAGGGCCCGCGCATCTCCACCACGGCAAAGGACGGGGCGGACGGCGACAAGGACGTCTCGGCCGACGCCGAGGCCAAGGTCGTCGACGCCGTCGCCTACGAGGGCCTGAAGGCCGGCGAGGAGTACGAGCTCTCGGCCACCCTCGTCGACAAGGCGACCGGCGAGCCCGTGACCGACGTCTCGGGCATGCCCGTGGAGGCCAAGGCCGAGTTCGCCCCCGCGCTCTCGACGGGCAACCAGGACGTCGAGATCTCCTTCGACGCGAGCCTGCTCGGCGGCCGCGACCTGGTCGTGTTCGAGAGCCTACGCAAGGACGGAGCCGAGGTGGCGTCGCACGCGGACCTCTCCGACGAGGGCCAGACAGTCCACGTCGCCGTCGAGGTAAGCACGCAGGCGGCTGACGCCGCCGACGGCGACCAGGTCATCGAGGCCGGCAAGGCCAAGGTCGTCGACGCGGTGGCCTACAAGGGCCTCGTCCCCGGCGAGACCTACATCGCCGTGGGCACGCTCATGGACAAGGGCACCGGAGAGCCGTTCCTCGACAAGGACGGCAACGAGGTGACCGCGCGCACGCCCTTCGAGCCCGAGGCGCCCTCCGGCACCGTCGAGGTGACCTTCGAGTTCGACACCGAGGGCCTGGCCGAGGGAGACGAGCTCGTCGTCTTCGAGAAGGTCCTGGACTCCGCCGGCAACGTCGTTGCAACCCACGAGGACATCGACTCCGCCGAGCAGAGCGTCGTCGTGGACAACCCCGACACGCCCGAGGTCCCCGAGGAGCCCTACGCCAAGACCGGGGCCGACGCCCCCGACGGCACCGGCTACGCCGTGGCCGCGGGCATCGCTCTGGCAGCTGCGGCGGGTGCGGGCGGAGCGCTCGCGTACCGCAAGCGCAAGACGGCCGGCGCAAGCAAGGATGAGGCGGCCGAAGAGCCTGTCGAAGAGCCGGAAGA
>NZ_DAWEMK010000145.1:0-1255 GCF_052362415.1 Paratractidigestivibacter sp.
CATGAGCGAGTTTGGAGCTACCGGGACGATCACGCCAAGCTTCTCCATTACAACAGTGTTGATCGCGTTTGCCGTATCGGTCGGCATCGGCGTAATCTTTGGCTTCTACCCCGCTCGCCGTGCAGCAAAGCTCGACCCGGTGGAGTGCCTACGCTACCAGTAAGCAACCATCAACAAGTTGCGGTGAATTAGGGACTAAATATGCTATCTAGCAGCAAAAACAGACACTATTTCACCGCAACTCATTGAAGGGCTGTTTACGCCAGTTCCGGGCGTCGTCCTCGAGCTATTGGTGGATGACGGGCTTGTACGGGTCGAGCTTGCTCGGGGCGCTCCTCCTCGCGGGCGGGATGGCGCGTAGGCGCGGCGAGCGCCTAGCGCGCGAACTCCCGTAAGAGCGCGTCTTCCACTTCCCGAAGCGAAAGGGCCCCGCCTCCCTCGGCGGGACGGGTGACCACGATGCAGCGCGCTCCCGCGTCACGCGCGGCGGCGAGCTTCTCGGCCGTGCCGCCTACGGTTCCCGAGTCCTTGGTCACAAGCCACTGGGCGCCCACCTGCCGAAGCATCGCCTCGTTGAGCTCGCGGGTGAAGGGCCCCTGCATGCCGATGACGTGCGACGGCGAAAACCCCGCGTCGATGCACTTCGTTATAGCACCGGGCAGCGGGAGCACACGCACGAAGAAGCGCTCCGCGAAATCGGCGACGCGCGTGTAGGGAGCAAGCTCCTTGCTCCCCGTCGTGAGAAGCGCGCGACCCGGGTTCTCGGAGAGAAAGCGCGCCGCGCAGGCGATCGACGCGACCGACACGACGCCTTTGGGCAGCGACTCGGCCGGGCGCGCAAGGCGCAGGCATCGTGCACCCACGGCGAGCGAAGCGGCCCGGATGTTGCCGCTTGCGAGCGTAGCGAAGGGGTGCGTGGCGTCGACGACGATGCGCGCGCCGGAAAGCTCGCGCTCCATGTCGGCCTCGTCGAGCCTGCCCGCATGCACCTCGATGCCCGGAAGCTCGCCCAAAAGCTCGCCTCCGTACTCGGTTGCCGCGTAGGCACGGGCGGGGATTCCCGCCCCGCTCGCCCATTCGCACAGAAGGCGGCCCTCGGTGGTGCCGGCGAAGATGCGCAGCGCCGGCGCGGATGCGGGGGCCGTCACTTCGGGCCGCCTGGGCGCGTGATCTGGTAGAGCAGCGCGTTCATAATGGCGGCCGCCACGGTCGAGCCGCCCTTGCGACCCCTCGCGACGATGGCCGGCACGCGTCG
>NZ_DAWEMK010000145.1:1265-2981 GCF_052362415.1 Paratractidigestivibacter sp.
ACGAGCGCGGGCGCGATCTTCCCCGCGTCCATGAGCTCGGCGAGGCGCAGAAGTGCTGTGGGAGCGTTGCCGACGGCCACGATGAGCGGACCCTCGATGCCGCAAGCTTTGTCCATGCTCGCAACGGCGCGAGTCGTGCCCGCGGCGCGCGCCGTTGCGGCGACATCAGGGTCGGCCATATAGCACACGGCCTGGCAGCCGATCTTCGCGAGCGCGGGCTTGCTTATGCCTGCGAGCGCCATGTTCGTGTCGGTGAGCACCGTGGCCCCTGCGCGCAGTGCGTCGAGCGCACAGTGCGCGGCGTCATGGGTGAACACGAGGGAATCGGCGTACGAGAAGTCAGCAGTGGTGTGGATGACGCGCTTCACGACGGGCTCTTCGAGCGGCGGGAACGTGCGGCCGCCGAGCTCTTCGGTGATGATCTCAAAGCTGCGCCGCTCGATGTCGCCGGGCGCCATCTCCTTGGAATCCATCTAGTACTCCACTCCTTCCCTTGCACATATCCCCTGCTCGTAGGGGTGTTTCTCGCACCGCATCTCGGTTATGTAGTCGGCCTTCTCCACGATCTTGCGGGAAGGCGCGCGCCCGGTGAGCGCTACTTCGACGCCGCGCGCGGACATATCGAGCGCGCGGTCCACGAGCGCCTCGTCGACAAGCCCCTTCGAAAGCGCGTCGAGCGCCTCGTCGAGCACGAGCAGCCCCTCCTGCGCGCCCTCGAGCTCGGCGAGCGCGGAAGCGAGGTTCCCATCGTGCAACTCGCGCGTCGCGGCAAGTTCTTCCGACGTCATGGACCAGGTAAACTTGTCCGACGCCTTCCCCGCGAACACGGGCACGCCGAAATGCTCGGCGAGCAGGCGCGCCTCCCCGCTTTCGCCGTCTTTCAGGAACTGCACGACGACGACGCGGCGGCCTGCGGCGAGCATGCGAAGGGCGAGCCCCATCGCCGCCGTGGTCTTGCCTTTGCCGTCGCCATGATACACGTGGATCATACGCCCTCCTCGATAATGCGGTAGACATACTCCATGTCGAGCGCCCCGCGCACGGAGTCGGCCAGGCGGTCGAACTCGCGCGCACGGTGATCGGCCGCGGACACCGCGCCCTCAGCACCCACGACGCTCTCGGGCAGGCCGCGCATGCGCGCGAGCGAGCGCGCGAGGGCGAGTGCCACCCCCGGTTCGTCGAACAGGCCGTGGAGATAGGTTCCGAACACGTTTCCGCAGGCCGCGCCTTCTGGTTTGCCGCCAATCGTGCCCGCAGGGGCGCAGGAGACGGTCGTATCGCCGTCGTGAATCTCGTACCCGCGCGCCGTCATGCCGTTCCACACCGAGAACGCGCCTTGGGCGCCCGTGATGCGCAGCTCCGACTGGGCGAGGCGCTTTTCCTCCTTGAACACCGTATTTGCAGGGATGAGCCCGAGCCCGCGCGCGGTGCCAGCGCCTTCCCTGCCGTGCGGGTCGGAAAGCTCGTCTCCCAAAAGCTGGTAGCCTCCGCATATGCCGAGCACCGGCGTGCCCGCGCCCGAAAGCGCGCGTACACAGGCTCCGATGCCGCTAGCCGCAAGCCAGCGCGCGTCGTCGAGCGTGGACTTCGAGCCGGGAAGCACCACCAGGTCGGGTCGGCCCAGATCGGTCGTCGAGGAAACGTAGCGCACGCCCATGCCGGGCACGCGCGAAAGCGGGTCGAAGTCGGTGAAGTTCGACAGATGCGGAAGGCGCA
>NZ_DAWEMK010000145.1:2991-3512 GCF_052362415.1 Paratractidigestivibacter sp.
CGGCGCGCGCGAGCCCCATGTTGACGATGTCGTTTTCGGCAAGGTTGATTTCGGCGGGGCTGCCGGCGCCCTCGATGACGATGACGTCGTTTTCCTCCGCGAGCGAATCGAACGACTCCAAAATCTGCGGCATGAGCGCCTTCTTTCGCGCGAAGTAGTCCCTCGCAGCGAAGGCTCCCTGCGCCTTGCCGGCCACGATGAGCTGGCTTCGGTGGTCGCTTTCGGGCTTGAGCAGGATGGGGTTCATACGCACGTCGGGCACGATGCCACACGCCTCGGCCTGCATGATCTGGGCGCGCCCCATCTCGAGCCCGTCGGCCGTGACACCGCTGTTGAGCGCCATGTTCTGGCTCTTGAAGGGAGCCACGCGCAGGCCGTCCTGCGAAAGCACACGGCACAGCCCCGCCGCAAGCAGGCTCTTCCCCGCGTTCGACATGGTGCCCTGGATCATGATGGGCTTCGCCCTACCCACGGGTATCGACCTCCTTCGTCGAGCCTCGGCCATACGCGCCCGCCATAGC
>NZ_DAWEMK010000146.1:0-3484 GCF_052362415.1 Paratractidigestivibacter sp.
AGCTCGGGGTCGACGATGGCGACATCAGGGGTGATGTTGAAGTCGGCCAGCGGGTACTTGATGCCCTTGGCGTAGTCGGTGATGACAGAGAACGCAGTGACCTCGGTCGCGGTGCCGGAAGTCGACGAGATGGCGCAGAACTTGGCCTTCTGGCGCAGCTCAGGGAAGCTGAACGGCTGGATGATGTTGTCGAACGACTCGTCGGGGTACTCGTAGAAGACCCACATGGCCTTCGCGGCGTCGATCGGGGAGCCGCCGCCGATGGCGACGATCCAGTCGGGCTCGAACTCGCGCATGGCGGCCGCGCCCTTCATGACGGTCTCGATGGAAGGATCGGACTCGACGCCCTCGAAGAGCTTGACCTCCATGCCAGCGGCCTTGAGGTCGGCCTCGACGTCCTGCAGGAAGCCGCCGCGGCGCATAGAGTGGCCGCCGGAGACGATGATGGCCTTCTTGCCCTTGAGGTTCTTCACCTCATGGCGGGCACCCTCACCAAAATACAGGTCGCGCGGGTTGGTAAAACGTCCCATGACTCTCCTCCAATTCCTGTGCCGGCACCCCCGTGCCGGATTCGAGGCCGTCGCGCGCACGCGGCGACGCTCTTTGGCTAAGAAAAAAAAAGGACCTCATCTGGGGTTTGTTCAAACAATGCCATGCCCCAAACGCCTTTAGGTTAGCACCGTGGGGCCGACGGGGAGCCAGCTACCGTTCACAGACTGGCAGACGGTTTTATGCGCCAGAACAGTATGAGCGGACACCTTGTTGGGTAATATAGATTAGTTACAGGCTCGCTGCCTGATCGGCCGGCGAGAAGGTCCGGACTCAAGGGGGCGAGCATGGCGCACGACGCGCGCAAAGAGGATTATCAGCGCCTTGGCCTGCGGTTTATTCGTGAGTTGGACAAAGAAGAGCCGCTGCGCGCCATGAAGACGTTCGCCGGGTTCGGCCAGCGCTTCGCGACCGACCGCGATTCTTTGCCGCAGACCGACGCCGACCGCGCCTTCCACCTCGTCTCGCTCGCGGCGGACGCCATCGACTACCAGCTCCCCTTCGCCGACGCCGAACACGCGAAGGAGCTCGTAGCGCAGGGAAGGCGCCTGCTCGACGAGGCCCTCGCGCTCGACCCCGACTGCTTCGACGCAGTCCGCATGCGCTCCTCCAACGAGCTGCCCAGCATAAGCGCGCGCTACGACTTCCTCGCGCAGGAGGAGCCGCGCGTCCGCCAAGCCTGCGAGTCCGCACGCGACGCTGCCCTGGCGGCCGACGACGAGCCCGACCGCGCCGCCCTTGCGGCGGACCTCGCCATGCGCCCGCACCTGCGCTGGGTCGCGTCGATGGCTGAGCTCGCGCTCATCTGCGGGCGCAACCGGCAGTGCGTGGACCTCGCCCGCAAGCTCATCCAGATCGACCCGACCGACATCTCCGACGCGCGGTTCACGCTCGCGCTCGGGTTGGCGAAGCTCGAGGACGAGCCGGCGCTCGACGAGCTCGAGCACGCGTACCCCTCCATCTACGCGGGGCGCGGCGCCAACGACGCCTGGATGCTCCTCGCGCGGATCTCGTTGGCCTTCAAGCAACACAAGCACGTGGTCGCGCGCGAGGTGCTCAGCCGCCTGTTGCGCGCCTACCCCACCGGCGCCGTGGCGCTCATCCGCCAAAACGAGCTCCCCGACGGCGAGTTCGCGCGCCTGAGCACCCAGCCGAACAGCGAAGACGAGCTCGTCATCGCGCTTTCTGAGTCCGTCGTGCTGCTCCAGGAGGGCAACGACCCGACGGGACGCGGCATCCTGGGCACTTGGCTCGTCGAGAACACGGCGCGCCTGCGGCCCTCCGCCTTCGCCGAGGCGCGCAGGTTAGACGAGCAGGTCAAGGCCCAGCTCGGCACACAGGGAGGCGAGCAGAATTGAATTTCCGCGAAGAGCTGATCCTTCGCTGCGCGAGCCGCCGCAGGCAAAAACTCGGGCAGATGTCCGATGCCGCCTACCAGGAGCTTCTTCTTGCCGTGAAGCAGGACCCCGAGGCCTACGTCGACGACCCGGCCGAGAAGGCCTACGTCATTCTCGGCAAGACCCTGCGGAAGTTCAACGAGTCAGCGCGCGACGACGACCTCCTCGACGACGACCAGTACATGACCGCGCGCGCCAAGCGGTTCGAGGTGCTCGCGAAGGCCTGCGATGCGGCCATCGAGCTGGACGCCGGCTGCTTGGACGCGCACCTGCTGCGCGCCTTGGCGACCATCGAGAGGCCCGACAAGCTGCTCGACGCGCTTCTCGACCTTGAGGAGAAGTTCAAAGACGACGACCGACCGGTCGACCAGCTCGAGTGGGGCGACGTGTGGAGCCGCCCGCGTCTGCGGCTACGCGCCGCCGTCGCGCGGACCTGCGGCGACGCGGCCTGTTGGAAGATGGCGCGCGACGCCGCCGAGTCCGTCCTTCGCGCGACCGAGAAGGACAGCGACCCGCTCGGCGCGCGCAACACCGCGGCGCTCGCGTACGCGCGGCTCGAGGACGAGGAGGGCCTGAACGCGCTCGAGGCCCGCTGGTCCCAGGGCAATGCCTGGAGCAACCTTGCGCGCTGCCTTCTGCTGTACAAGCTCGGCCGCATGCCCGCCGCGCGGCGCGCGCTGCGCGGATACGGGCAGCTCACCAAGGGCGCGGCGTACGCGCTGCTAAAGCCGATGTACGTTGAGGTGTTTCTTCCCGATCGGCCCGAGCTCGCACCTGGCAGCTTCGACGAGGCGCTCGCCGCGGTCCACGAGGCCGAGGTCATCATCGCCGATACGCCCGACTTCATCGCCTGGTGCCAGGCACAGGCCTGGTTTGAGGCCGATGCCCGCGCCTATGCCGAGAAGCACGACCTCGACTGGTAGCCCTGGGACAGAATCCCCCGTCCCTTTTGTCCCAGAGGCCCCGCCCGCGCACTTCTTGCCGCGCAGACGGGGCCCAGGTTCGCTCTTAGTTGAGCTCAGGCCAGAAGCCCTTGTTGGCCTCGATCATGTCATCGAGGACCTCCTTGGCGACCTTCATCGACGGCACGGTCTTGTTCAGCGTGAAGGCCTTGAGCGCCTTCTCGTAAGACCCCTCGATGGTGGCCTCGACCACGAGCTTCTCGGAGTTCAGCTGCTGCATCATGAGACCCTGCTGGAACAGCGGGATGTTGTCGCGGCTGATGACCTCGGGGCCGTTCTTGCCGATGTAGGCGGGCAGCTCGACCATGGCGTCGTAGGGCATGTTGGGGATGGCGCCCTTGTTCTGGCAGATAACCAGGAAGCGCTGCTTGGTGTCGTTCTTCAGGGCAATTGCCAGGTCAGCGATCCAGTCGCCGTGGCTGCCCGCGTAGAACGTGCTCTCGTCGATCTCGCCGGTCTTCTCGTAGCGGTCGATGCCGTCGAAGAGGTTCTTCTCGCGCGTCTCCTCGACCTCGTTCGCGCGGGTGCGCTCGGGGTTGGAGTGCTCGACGAACTCCTTCTGCTGCAGGTAGTAGT
>NZ_DAWEMK010000147.1:0-2119 GCF_052362415.1 Paratractidigestivibacter sp.
CCTCCATGACCATGGCCCACCACATGGGGTTCTTAAGCTTGCGGCGGATGCCCTTGGCCGAGAGCATGCGGGGTTTGCCGGCGTCCATGAAGCGGCTCGCGAGCTCTTCGAGGGCGTCGGCGTCGGAGGTGTCCACGATCTGCATGCCGGCGAGGTCGACGCCCGCCTCCACGGCGGTCGCGCGGATGATGCCGGCGGGGGAGACGAGCACGGGGATGCCGATGCCGTCATCGGCCACGCGGCGGGCCGCCTGGAGGGTCTTTGCCGCCTCGCATTCGGGCAGCGCGACGCGCGCCTTGCGCTCGCAGGCCTTGGCGTCCTCGGTGAGCTTCTGGATAAGCGTCATTGGGGTGTTCCTTTCTACACAAAAGGGGCCCGGCAAGGGGCAAGAAGCGCCTGGCCGGGCCCCTGGGGGGCGACTACATGGAGAGGGCGTCGTCCACGAACTTGGCGGCGTCGAGGAAGGTCTTGCACTTGTTGAGCTGCATGTAGGGGACCTCGACCTCGTACTCGTCCTCGAGCGCGGAGGCGAACTGCACGATGTTCACGCTCTTGCAGTGCAGGTCATCGACGAAGCTGGTGCTCTCGTCGAGGGTGGAGGCGTCGACGCCGAAGATGTCGGCGGCCTTTTCCTTGAGGATGTTCACGACCTCAGCCTGGAAATCGTTCATGTGATGCTCCTTGTCTGTTCTCTATTTGTTCTCGTCGCCGTGCCAGATGTAGTCGCCCACCTGATACTTGGGCGGAATGACCGGAATCTGCAGGTAGGACTGGTGGGACCCGCCGGTGTGGATGACGTGCATGCCGTCCCCGTTGTCGGTCTTGTGGTTCATGTCGTTGTCGTGGAACCACTCGGTCTTGATGAAGCGGCCAGCCACGACCACCTGGATCTTCTCGCCCTTGTGCCAGAAGCGGGAGTGCGGGTACATCTCGACGTCGACGGGAACGATCTCGCCGGGCTTCATGCGCTCCTCCCTCTCGTGGCTGTGAACGGGCTGGAAGTCGCTCGCGTACTTGGGGTCGAGGTCTCGGTGGCTGCAGCGCAGGAAGCCCCATGCCCCGCGGAAGGGGGCGCCCATGACGCGGATGGGCACGTAGTTGCCGTCGCGGTCGAGCTTGATGACCCAGGGGAAGAGGTCCATGTTGTCGTAGCCGCGGCACTCGACCTCGAGGTGCAGCTTCATATAGCCGGTGATCTCGGTGTCCTCGGTGAACTGGTAGGTGAACGTCGTGGTCTCGGTCTTGGGGTCGTAGACGACCTCGGACTCCTCCGGGTACTCCTCAAAACCGGCTTCATGGTTGGCAGCGTCGAGGTAGAGCTTCTTGTACTCGGTGCGCTTGAGCGGGAAGGTGTCCTCGGCGCGGCGGCTGGCGTAGTCGTAGTCGTAGGCGTCCATGACGTCGAGGCGGACGCGCGGCGTCATCTCCCAGCCGTTGTGGATCTCCTTGCAGTAGCGGTCGAAGAACTTGCGCACGTCCTCCATGTTTGCCGGGGTGTAGGTGTCGGGCCACTCGAAGTCGCGGTGCGCGCGCATCCATTTTTTCGGCGTGCGGATTCGGCGGAAGCCCTCGAAGGCCCCGCGCAGGTGGTGGTGGACCCAGCCGGCGGTGACGTAGGTGGGGATACGGATCTTGTTCCAGTCGACGATCTTGTCCCTGTAGTACGCGTTCATCAGGGGATACTTCGCCACCATCGCCGGCGTGTCCTCGATGTAGTTGTTGACCGCCAGCGCCTGGATGATGTGGGTCTCGTAGTCGGGGTTGGGGATGCCGCCGCAGAAGTAGGACTCGCGGTAGAGGTCGCCTTGGCCCTCCCAGGCGGCGAGACAGGCGAGGTGGGGCGGGCGCGTGGCGGCGATGCGCCAGTGCGCCATGCAGACGCCGGAGTTGCCGATCATCGTTGCGCGGCCGTTGCACCACTCTTGGGCCGTCACCCACTCGATGAAGTCGTAGCCGTCCTGGGCGTCCTGGGAGCCCCAGAGGTAGACGTCGCCCTCGGAGTTGCCCACGCCGCGCGGGTCGACGTTGGCCACTGCGTAGCCGTAGTGGCACCAGTAGCCGGGGTCGGGGGCCTCGAACTTCGCGTACTGGCTGACGGTCTTGGGGGGCACGCCCATGA
>NZ_DAWEMK010000147.1:2129-3419 GCF_052362415.1 Paratractidigestivibacter sp.
TTTCCGAACGGCGCAAAGACGCAGATGACGGGGACTTTCTCGGCGGTGTTCGCCGGGCGATAGATGTCGGCGTAGATGGTGGTGCCGTCGCGCAGCACGCAGGCCACGTCGCGCTCGCACATGACGTTGGGGATGTCGGTCATGTAGGTGTGCGGGTTGTACTTGGCGCAGAAGCCCATGGTGGCGACCATCTCGCCGTCGCCGGCGTCGGGGTCCTCCTGCAGCCTGCGCTTGATCTCGTCGAGCTCCTCGCGGGACTTGCCCGGGTTGCCCTTGGCGAAGGGGACCTCGAACTCCTCCTCGTCCTTGCCGAAGGTCATCTTTTTGTAGATGCCCTTGTACTCGTCGGCCATGCAAACTCCTCTCGGGTTTTGCCTATCCGGCACGCGCCCCGCTTCGCGGTTGCGCTTTCGGATCCGTCGTGGATTAGTCTCCCGATTCGGCCGCCTTCGGTCATTGGACTAGGTGACAAACTTTGCGCGCGGGCGCGGCTTGGGGTGGTACCCGTGAACACCGGGGGCGGGCCATGGGCGAAAACGCGGGCTCCGCAGTATCATGAGGGGGCAAAACAACGTGACGCCGGGGGACATGCGCATGAAATTAAGGACGGTCTTGAACGAGCTCGCCTGCACGGACTGGCGTGCAGGCAAAGAGAAACTGCTCGACGAGGATGTCCTTCTTACCCCCGAGTACGACACGAGCGTCCCGCCCGAGGCGTGCCTTGTGCGCATGTGCCGCTTCTCCGAGTTCCAGGAGGGCACGGTCAAGCCCGGCCCGCGCCACATCATGCTCGTGCTCGCGGGCCCGGAGATCCCCGCCGGGGCGCGTGTTGCCGGCGACTTCGTGCTCGTCGCCGCGCGGGCGAGCTACGACGATTTCCGCGCCGCCTTCCTCGACCTGCCTGCCAAGGCCGCCGTGCTCGAGCTCAGGCGCGACCGCATGTTCGAGGCGTTCCTGGCCTCCTACGACCTGCCGCAGTTCGCCAAGCGCTCCTCCGCGGTCCTCGGCAACCCGGTGATCATCACCAACGCCGACATGCGCCTTCTGGGCACTGCCGGGGACTTCCCCGAGGACGCCCCCGACGTCCAGCAGGTCCTCTCGCAGGGCTACGTGACCGAGGAGGTAAACGCCGCCCTCGAGGACGACGGCATGATCGACTCCGTGCGCCATGCCCGCCACTCTGTGATGAGCAACATCGAGCGCTACGGCCGCAGGTGGGTGACCTCGATCATCCATTACCACCACCTCGAGATGGGCCGCTACGACGTTATGGAGAAGGACCGGCCCATC
>NZ_DAWEMK010000148.1:0-1425 GCF_052362415.1 Paratractidigestivibacter sp.
CGGCGTCGAGGCGGCCATCCGCGAAGGTTGGGTCGGCGCCGACGAGTGGGTCGTCGACACCGAGCCCACCGATGGCCAGATCCAGGTCGCGCACAAGGGGCGCACCTGGTTCGAAGTCACGATGACGGGGCAGACGGCGCACGCAAGCCAGCCGTGGTAGGGCGCCGATGCCGTGGCCGCGATGGCCGAGGTCGTCTGCGAGCTGCGCCGCTGGTGCGAGGCGCTGCCGAAGCACGAGGAACTCGGGCGCCCGACCGTCACCTTCGGGCAGGTCGAGGGCGGCTACCGCCCCTACGTCGTCCCGGACTCATGCAAGCTGTGGATCGACATGCGCCTCGTGCAGCCGGCATCGACCAAGTCCGCCCGCGCCGCCGTCGAGGCCGCCATCGCCGCGGCCGAGAAGCGCGTGCCCGGCAACCACGGCAGCTACGAGGTCACGGGCGACCGCCCGCCCATCGAGCGCGACCCCGCCTCTCCCCTGCTCGCCGCGCTGCGCGCCGCCGCGGACGCCGAGGGCGCGCCTGCCGAGGTGGGCTTCTTCACCGGCTACACCGACACCGCCGTCATCGCCGGTACCTGCGGAAACCATAACTGCATGAGCTACGGCCCCGGCTCGCTCGCCCTCGCGCACAAGCCGAACGAGTACGTCCCGCGCGCCGACGTCCTCCGCGTCCAGCGCGTCCTCACGCGCCTCGCGAAGGACACCTGCCTCTAAGCCCCTCACCAACGCTGGGTGACAGCCATTGCGTGATGGGTGTCACCAGCCAATGGGTGTCCCCAAAAGCTGCGCGCAATGACTGTCACCCATCGTTGGTGGGCGGCGGGGCGGGGCGCTAGAGGGCGTCGGCGATGTCGCGGACGAGGCGGGCGGTCTTGTCCCAGCCGAGGCAGGCGTCGGTGATCGACTTGCCATAGACGCCGCCGTCGACGGGCTGGTTGCCGTCCTCGAGGTAGCTCTCGACCATAAAGCCCTTGACCATGCGGCGCACAAGGTCGTTGCGCTTGCAGCTCTCGAGCACCTCTTTGCAAATGCGCGGCTGCTCAAGGGGCCTTTTTCCGGAGTTGTCGTGGTTGCAGTCGATGATCGCGGAGGGGTTGGCGAAGTCGGCGTCGAGGTAGCGGCCGGCCAGGCGCTCGAGGTGCTCATAATGGTAGTTCGGGTAGTTGCGCCCATCGAGGCCGATGTAGCCGCGCAGCACGGCGTGCGCGAGCGGGTTGCCGTCGCACTCGACCTCCCAACCGCGGTAGATGAAGCTCTGGCGCGCCTGCGCCGCGTAGATCGAGTTGAGCATGACGGTCATGGAGCCGGCGGTCGGGTTCTTCATGCCCACGGGCACGCTGATGCCGGAGGCGACGAGGCGGTGCTCCTGGTTCTCGGCGGAGCGCGCGCCCACGGCGACGTAGCTCAGAACATCGACGAGGTAC
>NZ_DAWEMK010000148.1:1435-3409 GCF_052362415.1 Paratractidigestivibacter sp.
GTACTGGTAGTTCGTGGGATAGAGCATCTCGTCCGCGGTAAAGAAGCCCGTCTCCTCGATCACGCGCAGGTGCATGCGGCGCACGGCCTTCACGCCCTCGAGCAGGTCGGCCGGCGCCTCCGGGTCGGGGTTGTGGAGGAGCCCCTTGTACCCCGTGCCCTTGGTGCGGGGCTTGTTCGTGTACACGCGCGGGATGACGATGAGCTTGTCGCGGACCTCGTCGGCCACGCTGGCCAGGCGGTTCATGTAGTCGAGCACGGAGTCCTCGCGGTCGGCCGAGCACGGCCCGATGATCAGCAGGCGCCGGTCGTCCTCGCCGCGCATGACGGCGGCGACCTCGGCGTCGAAGGCGGCCTTGCGCTCGGAGAGCTCGGCAGAGAGCGGCAGCTCCTCGCGGACCTCCTTGGCCATGGGCAGGTGGCGCTTGAAGTTCATCGACATGCGGGTACTCCTCCACTCGTAATTTCAGCGTTAGACATTATCGGGGGTCGCGGGCGCACGGGCAACGCAGAAGGCTAACATTGGGACCGTATGTAACAAAGACGAGACAGGAGGAACCATGTCCTGCACCACGATCCTAGTGGGAAAGAACGCGAGCTTCGACGGCTCGACCATCATCGCCCGCAACGAGGACTGCCCGAGCGGCGAGTTCTGCGAGAAGCGCTTCTCGGTGAGCAATGCTGCGGGCAAGAAGACCTACAAGAGCGTCATCGGCCACCTCGAGGTGCCGCTGCCCGACGGCGGCGGGCGCTACACCTGCATGCCCAACGCCGACCTCAAGGAGGGCCTGTGGGAGGCCGCGGGCGTGAACGCCCATAACGTCGCCATAACGGCCACCGAGACCCTGACCACCAACGAGCGCGTGCTCGCGGCCGACCCCCTCGTGGCCTACAAGGCAGCTATCGGCGAGCCCGGCCAGGACGGCTACGAGGCCGAGCAGGTGGGCGGCATCGGCGAGGAGGACATGGTCACCCTCGTCCTCCCCTACGCCACGAGCGCCCGCGACGGCGTCCTGCGCCTGGGCGCTCTCCTTGAGCGCTACGGCACCTACGAGATGAACGGCATCGCGTTCTCCGACGTCGACGAGATCTGGTGGCTCGAGACCGTGGGCGGCCACCACTGGATCGCCCGCCGCGTGCCGGACGACTGCTACGTCACGATGCCCAACCAGCTCGGCCTCGACTCCTTCGACCTGGACGATGCCCTCGGCGAGGGCCGCGAGCACCTGTGCTCCCCCGACCTTCGCGAGTTCATCCAGAAGAACCACCTCGACCTCAGCCTCGACGGCGAGCTCAACCCGCGCGACGCCTTCGGCAGCCGCTCAGACGCCGACCACGTGTACAACACTCCGCGCGCCTGGGACATGCAGCGCTGGCTCAACCCGTCCGCCGGCCCCTGGGAGACCGCGGCGGCGCACGAGGAGTTCGGCCCCGAGTCCGACCGCCTGCCGTGGTGCCGCGTGCCTGAGCGCAAGATTACCATCGAGGACGTCAAGTACGTGCTCAGCCTCCACTACCAGGGCACGGTCTACGACCCCTACGGCCACATCGGCACCCCGGCGACGCGCGGTCTCTACCGCCCCATCGGCATCAACCGCAACTGCCAGCTCGCCGTCCTGCAGATCCGCCCCTACGTCGACGAGAAGCGCCGCGCGCTGCAGTGGATCGCGCTCGGCAGCAACGCGTTCAACGCGCTCGTGCCCTTCTTCACGCAGGTGGACGAGGTGCCGGCGTACGTCTCGTCGACGCCCAGGACCGTGACGACCGACAGCTTCTACTGGGCGAACCGCCTCATCGGCGCCATGGCCGACGCGAGCTACTCCGCCTGCCTGCCGCACGTCGAGCGCTACCAGGAGAAGCTGCAGAGCGAGGCCACGCGCCTCGTGCACGAGTGCGACGAGGCCGCGGGCGACCCGGCGGCGGCCAACCAGGCCATCGCCGACGCCGCGCGCAAGCGCACCGACTGCCTGCTCGG
>NZ_DAWEMK010000149.1:0-3356 GCF_052362415.1 Paratractidigestivibacter sp.
GCTCGTGCGTCAATAGGATAGAGGTGGTAATCGATGAGTGACCACAGGGGCGAGAAGGCCGTGTTCCATTTCGCCGGTCTTCCGGGGCACACGGTCACGGTAGACGCCCAGTGCATCTATGACCAAGTCGAGAATGGCCAGCTTGCCACTTGGCAGGTCTTTTGGGTCGACGACGGGAAGATCAATCACATCGTGAACACGAACAACGTTGCGTTTGTGGAGGTGGTCCCCGATGAGTGACGCGGCCGAGACAGTCCGCGACCCCGGCTGGTACACGTCGGGCGCCGTGGAGACCATCGCCAAGATCGAGGCCGTCATAGACGGGCTGCCCGCGCGCGAGGCCTTCCTTTTGGGGCAGGTCATACGCTACGCCGACCGGGCAGGCGAGAAGGACGACCCGGCCATCGACCTGGGCAAGGCGAACAACTACGCATGGCGACTGGTCACGGGAGATTGGAGGTGCGATGACGGGGGCGAGCGTCTACCAAGGTAGGGACGGCGTCTGGCGCGCCAGGGTCATCTTCCCGGCGGACCCCGCCACCGGCCGCCGCGCCCGCAAGGTCAAGGCCTTCCCCGGGGCGAGGGACGCCGAGGAGGCCCGCGCCATGGCCGAGGCCTACGCCGCCGGGGCGTCCGGCGCGTCCATCCAGGGCGCGCTCGCGCGCTACGCCGAGGAGGTGGCGGAGAAGGGGGCCGCGGGGCGCGCGCCCAAGGCCAACACGGCGCACGACTACCTGGGCTACGCAAGGCGCCTGGGCGAGGTCTTCCCCGCCGTGCCGGCCTGCGAGGTCACGCCCGGCATGGTCTCGTCGGTGGAGTCGCAGCTCCTCTCGCGCGGGCTCTCGGCCACGACCGTCAACGGCTACCACCAGTTCATGAGCGGGGCCTTCTCGTGGATGGCCCGCCAGGGATGGGTGCGATCCAACCCGGCCGCGGACGCCATCCACCCGAGCGCCGGCAACCCCGACGCCTCCGGCAAGGCCCTCGACGAGGAGGAGCTGCGCGCGCTCGCCGCCCGGCTGAGGGCCGACGAGCCGGAGGCCGGCGAGTACAGCGAGTGGCAGTGCGCCATGACGGCGCTCGACCTCATCGCCTGCACAGGGATGCGCCTGGGCGAGGCCCTGGCGCTGCGCGTGCGGGACCTCCGCCCTCAGGTGCCCGACGTCTACGTCTGCGGCACCGTCTGCGAGCGCGGCGGCCTCTTCCGCCAGCCCACGGCCAAGAGAGGGGAGGACAGGCGCCTCGCCGTCCCTTCGCGCATCGTGCCGACCCTGCGCCTCATGGCCGACGGCAAGCGGCCGGACGACGCGCTCCTCTCGCCGGACGGCGCGATCGTGCGGCCCGCGGTCGTCCGGCAGGCCCTGCGGGCGGCTTGTCTTGAGGCGGGCGTGCGGCGGATCACGCCCCACGCGCTTCGGCACACGCACGCCACGCTCGCCCTGCAGCGCGGCTTCACCATCGCCGACGTCAAGGCGAGGCTCGGACACGCCGACGTGAAGACCACGCTCGGCATCTACGGGCACACGACGGCGGCGCGCGACAGGGGCATCGCCGAGTCCTTCGGCGGGTAAGGTTGGCACCGGGGCGGCGAGGACCACGGCAGGACCACGGAGGGCTTCCCGGAAAAGCATCGGCCGGGCAGCGTTCCCGCTGGCCGCGCTGCCCGCCGCCCCTCTTTCCGCCTATGGCCGGTGCGGACAACGCCTAATTGTCCGATTTACGGTGTATTGATTAAGAGAGTTATGCAAGTTAGGTAGATGGCCGCGATGCTTGGGTGAACCGGCGATAAGTGCCTCCCGATTCATATACGCGCAGGTAGAATGTATAGGCGGGTGAGACGACGGCTGATTGGGGTCTTCTTGATGGCAGAGAGCGGCTACGCCAACGCGAGGGAGTTCTTCGAGGCGGCGCGCGAGGCGAGCATCGACGCGGACAGGATCTCGCGCAGGCTCGCGGAGATGGAGGCGTCCGAGGGCGTCCGCGCCCAGGGCTACGACGCCCAGGGCCGCGGCTCCAGCAAGGACGTAAACGGCATGAGGCGTACCGAGGCCCGCATCGACTTCGAGCGCCGGGTGGAGGCGAGGCGCGAGGCCGACTACGACCTTATCGACCGCGCGACGTCGGTCATCTACGGGGACGGCCAGACCGGCATGGGCGGCATCGACGCCCTCATGGGCGGGGCCGCGGCCGACGTCATGTGGTGGCGCTTCTGCGCGGCCGCGACGTGGCCCGAGGTCTGCCGCGAGGCCGGCGTCACCGACAGGTGGGCGCGCCAGAAGGCCGAGCAGGCCATGGACATGTGCGACGCCTACGGCATGTGGGGGATGGTCCACGGGCTGGGCGTGGCGCAGGTTGGGTAAGCGCTCGGCTCGTGCCAGCTCATCGGTGCTATTGGCTGCTTAGGCATTTAAGTCGCGCCCCTTCGGGTAGTTCCGGAGGGGCTTTTTCTTGTGATTACATACACGTGTACACTTGCATATATATGTGTACACGTGTATACTAATAACTGTTAGGAGGGAGGTGATGAAGATGACGAAGCCGGAAGACCTAGCCGAGAAGGTAATCGTCGCCCTGATAGTCGAGGCGGTGAAGGAGATCTTCAAGACGGTGAAAGAAAAGGCTTCCAAGCCCAGGGACCGACCAAAGCACCTGAGGGACAAGGAAGCCGAGTAGCGGCAGGAGCGGGGGCACGGCCCCGCTCTTGTCACCACAGATTCTAACAGGAGGAGACATGGAATTCCTAGAGGACGTGCTCGGATGGCTGGCCGCCTTCGCGGTGGCCGACCTCGTCATACTCGCCGCCAAGAAGCTAAGGAGGAAGTGATGGCTCTCACCGACGCCCAGAAGAGGGCGAACGCGAAGTATGCCCGAGACAAGGTCAAGCAGGTCGGGGTCAAGTTCTACCCGGCCGACGAGGGGCTCTACGAATGGGTCAAGTCGCGCGGCAACGTGCAGGGCTATATCAAGGGCCTCATCCGCGCCGACATGGAACGCGAGAGGCGCGGCGCGTGAAAATCGTGCCGGGTCATGCCGTGTCGTGCCGGGTTGTGCCGGGACATGCCGGGCATTGGCGTGATACAACGTAGCCTGTGCGAAACGCACGAGAGAATCCAAGCAAGGCCCTGGGGCATCCCGGGGCCTTGCTCTTTAAGGGAGGGCGCCGTGCTTCCTCTGCGCGTCATCGAGTCCATCGCCTTGCGCTACGACACCCTGATGAGCCGGGCCATGCTCCGCGCCCTGGGCGTGGTGGTCAGGCCCAGGGCGGGGCTGTGCCAAAGCCTTGTGCCAAGCAGGTGCGCGAGGCCAAGTACGAGGGCATGAAGTGGTGCTTCGAGAACCACGGGAGCCCGTGCCGG
>NZ_DAWEMK010000150.1:0-3353 GCF_052362415.1 Paratractidigestivibacter sp.
CGGCTTCCCGAGAAGTACCGCGTGCCTATCGTGCTCTTTTACTACCTTGAGTTGCCCACCCAGCAGATAGCCGATTACCTGCATGTCCCGGCGGCGACGATTCGAACGAGGCTTGCTCGTGGGCGTGCGAAGCTGAGGAAACTCCTGGAGGGAGAGGATTATGAATAACGACCAGCTTAAAGCTGCTTTTGACGCGATGCATGCCGACGACGAGCTCGCGGACCGTGCGCTTTCCCGCGCGTCTAGAGGAAAGAAGCCCCGTCGTCGTGGTGCGGCCAAGCCCCTCACTGCGGTTGTAGCTGGCTGCGTCGCAGCTGTTCTGGCCACCGGCGGAGTCGCCTACGCGGTGGTTAATTCCGATTTCTTTGCGCAAGCATGGGGGAACCACGGGCAAGGGAGGACGCAGACCTGGTCCTTCTTGGGCGATGACGGCTCCACGATTTCGTACAAACGCGACTTCGGCGACGGAACGGCTCCGGTTGAGCTCTCGGAAGCGGTGGAGCATGTCGGGCTTTCCGTTGAGGGAAACGGCTATACGCTGGAGCTCGGCGATATTGCGGTTGACGAGAACGGCTGCGGATCCGTGACCTTCACGCTTTCGAACCCGAACGGCGTGGCGCTCTTTGAGCCCGCTGCAGAAGTGGGCGAGCTTGTGCTTTCAGGTGCCGAGGGCGAGCAAACCCTCGACCTCATCGCCCTTCGCTTTGGTGACGGGGACGACGAGGCCGCTTGGTCATTCGCGGACACCCGGGAGATGATCGAAAAGGAATCTTCGACCAAAACCGAGATCCATGGAACGATGCACTTTGCGGGATTTGGTGGCGAAGCCGACCTGGAAAAAGGGCTGACTTGGGTGCTCAACTGGCATGAGGGCGAAGGCGATAGCGCTGAGCAATGCACGGCGCAGACTTGGCGGTTCAACCCTAGCAAACGCGTCGCCTCGAAAACCTTTACCTCCTCCGACGGCGTTGAGGCGAAGGTGAGTCCGTTTTCGGTGCAGATCTCGGCTGATCCCGTGATGAGCGATAGCATTCGGAAAGTCAGCCTCGTGCTTAAGGACGGCACGGAGCAGGTCATTAAAGACGACGGCGTGGCGAACAATTACTTCGGTCTGGGAAGCGACGAAGGCGTTACCTGGGTCTCGACGCAGCTGATCGACCCCGATTCGGTCGGGAGCGTTCATGTAGAGCGGCGCATACTCGACAATAACGGCGGTGAGCCGCAGCTCCTGAGCATCACGCTGGAGTAGGCGACTGCTAAGAAACCCTGACCTCTGAGCGAGCGCGCGTCCCTCTTGCTAAACAAATGCCACCTCTGGGCTTCGCCTGAACTGCCCCCCATTTCTTGGACACGAGAAATGGGAGGCTTTTTATGCGTGTCGACTTGAGGGTGAAGCACGACATCGAGGCCGGGAAGGCGGCAATCGAGCTCTTCGAGCGAGGCCGCGGCTTCAAGTCGGCGGCGAAGGCGCTGTCGGTCCCGCGCGACACCGTGAGACAATGGCTCTACGTATACCGGTCGTTCGGAAGCGAGGCGCTGCTGACCATGGGCGGCAAGCAGGCCAGGTACACGTACGAGCAGAAGGTCGCCGCCGCCTCGGCCGTGGTCGACGGCGGCACGAGCAGGCAGGACGCCATGCGCGAGTTCGGGGTCATGTCGCTTGCGCCGCTCGACCGATGGTGCAGGCTCTACCGCGAGGGCGGCGCCGAGGCGCTCAGGCCCAAGCCCAAGGGCTCGAAGTCCAGGCCGCGCGGGCGCACCCGCGAGCAGGAGCTCGAGGAGCGCTGCCGAAGGCTCGAGACCGAGGTGGCCTACCTAAAGAAATTGCGCGTCCTGGTCGAGAGGGACGGGCTCTGACCAGGGCGAGGGCCGAGGCCGTGAGCGCCCTGCGCGCGGAGAGGTGCGAGCTGGGGCGCCTGCCGGAGTGCGCCGGCCCGGCCCGGTCCAGCTACTACTACGCGCTGTCGCGCCCGGCCAGGCCGACGCGCCCGGAACCGCGGGGCGCGGTGGCGGAGATCTTCTCGCGCACGGCCAACGGATGCGGCCACAGGCAGGCGGCCATGTGCCTGCGCGCCGAGCTGGGCGAGAGGATCGTCGACAAGACCGTGCCCAAGATGATGCGCGAGACGGGGATCCGCTGCGGGATACGCCGCGAGACCGACTGCCACCGCTACAACTCCTACAGGGGCGTCGTCGGCGAGACCTTCGGGAACGCCATAGGGCGCGACTTCTCCGCCGGCGCGCCGTGGCTGAAGATGGGCACCGACGTCACGGAGTTCAGGCAGCCCTGGGGCAAGGCGTGCTTCGCGCCGGTGTACGACTCCGGCAGCAAGGAGATCGTGGCCTGGTCGACGTCGACCAGGCCGGACATGGTGCAGCAGGCCGAGCTGCTCGACCGGCTGCTGGAGAGGATGCCAGAGGGAGCGAGGCCCGTGCTGCACTCGGACATGGGCTGGCAGTACCAGCATGCCGGCTGGACGGAGAGACTGAGGGCGGCCGGGATCGTCCAGAGCATGTCCAGGAAGGGCAACTGCATCGACAACGGCGCCACCGAGCAGGTCTCCGGCCACATGAAGGACGAGTTCTTCTGGGGAAGGACGTGGCCCGACTTCGAGTCCTTCAAGGCGGACCTGGACGCGTACGTCGCCCATTGGAACACGAGGCGAAGGCAGGTTAAGCTGAAGGGGCTGACCCCGGAGGAGTTCCGGAGCCGGCCCCTTGCGGCGTAGTTCTTATTTAAGCCGTCCAAGTTTTGGGGCGCAGTCCACCCCGCGACGGGTTTGTTCTTGTTAGCGCATCTAATCCTTAACCTCTTCGCCGCCTAACGCGCACGCGTCGGCAACCGTCCCGGCCTTGGCGCGCCCTGTGCTCGCGAACCTCGCGCCGCCCTCGGTGGGCCACGCCGCCGAGTGCTTCGACGCCCGCCGAAGTGCGAGGGCGGCGACCGATCAAGGCATTCGCCGCCGTGCCCGACGCCCGGCCTGCTGCCGTCGGGCTCAGCCCTCGGCGCCGTCGCGGGGCGCTTCCATGACGCACTCCCAGCCGTCGCCCTCCGACTTCGCGGGCGGCCGGGTCGCGAGTCAGGTGACACGGTTACTGGACTTGCTGGTACAGTACTAAGCTGCAAGGAAATAAATCCGTTCCAGGCTCGCCGCCGCTTGCGGATCCTCGCCCGGAGCGTCCGTCCCGTCATATAAGGAGCATCCATATGTCAGATTCCGCACGGCAGGTCTCTGGTCAGGCCCCCGCAAAGAAGGGCCTCTCTCAGAAGCGCGCCCTCGTGATCATCGCCTCTTTTGGCATCGAGGAACCCGAGCTCACCCGTCCCGTCGAGGACCTTCGCGCCGCCGGGG
>NZ_DAWEMK010000151.1:0-3295 GCF_052362415.1 Paratractidigestivibacter sp.
ACCCCCGCCCCGCCCCCACCAACACTGGGTGACAGTCATTGGCCGCAGCACTTTTTGCCACACATCACTGGGTGACAGTCATCGGCTAATGTGTGTCCCAAAAACGCTGCTCCCAATGACTGTCACCCAGTGATGGATGGCATCGGATGATGGATGGCATCGGATGATGGGCGGCACAGAAAGCTGCACGCAATGACTGTCACCCAGTGATGGTGGAGGTAGACTGCGTAGATATGAAGAAGGGCCAGAAATACACGCTCGCGGCGGCGGGCATCGAGGTCGAGGTGGAGCGCAAGGCGGTGCGCCACGTCAACCTGCGCGTGCGTCCCGACGGCTCGGCGCACATGAGCGTGCCCTGGAGCGTAAGTCGCGCGGAGGCGCAGTCGTTCCTGGACGGCCACGCGGAATGGCTCGCACGGGCGATCGGCCGCGTCCGGGCGCGTGAGGCCGAGCGGTCAGGCAGCGGGCTCGGCGCGGGAGGCCTCGTACCGCTCTGGGGGCGCCTCGTTCCCGCGCCGGCAGACGGCGACGTCGCCGGGCTCTACCGTGCCGAGCTCGCCCGAGCGCTTCCCGACGTCGTCGCGCGCATGGAAGCCGCGTCCGGCCAGCACGCCCTTGGGTGGCAGCTGCGCGACATGCGGACCCGCTGGGGGTCCTGCACGCCGGCGACCGGACGCATCCGCGTGAACACCCGCCTGGCGGCCTACCCGCCGACCTGCCTCGACTACGTCGTCGCGCACGAGCTCACGCACCTCGCGGAGCCCCCGCACAACGCCCGCTTCCACCGCCTGCTCGCCCTCGCCTACCCCGACGAGGCCGCCGCGCGCGCACTTCTTCGCAAAGAGGCCCGCGACGTGGCCGACTGGCATCTCGGCTGAGCCCCTCCCCGACACAGCCATTTAACCGCCGCACAACACTAGTTCACTCCGCCGAAACTCCCTCCCCCGCCGCGCGAAACACGCGCAGCGCACCATAGGGCCATGCCCTGCCCGACCCGAGCACCACCACAGAGAGGGGCGGCCTATGCCATCCGATGCCCCCGTGTACGAGAGCCTGCTTTCGCACACGCCGAAGATCAACCAACAGCTCGCGCGCTACGGCGTGAAGTTCGGCCTGTACAAGAACGGCGAGTTCAACGAGCGGCTCTTCCCCTTCGACGCCATACCCCGCGTCATAAAGAAGGACGTCTGGGCAACCCTTGAGCGCGGCCTCGCGCAGCGCGTCGACGCCCTCAACGCCTACCTCGCCGACGTCTACGGCGCCAAGCAGATCATCCGCGACGGCGTCGTGCCCGAGGATTTCGCCTTCGCGAGCTCCGGCCACCTGCCCCAATGCGAGGGGATCGTCCCGCCGGGCGGCATCCACAGCCACATCAGCGGCATCGACCTCGTCGAGGGCGAGGGCGACGAGTGGTTCGTCCTCGAGGACAACCTGCGCATCCCGTCGGGGGCTTCTTACCCGCTCGTGGCGCGCCAGCTCTGCCGCCGCTGCGACGCCGAGACCTTCCGCGGAGCGGCCATCGCGGACAACCGCGACTACGGCGAGCGCCTGTGCCGCGTCCTCGACAACGTGAACACCGGCGGCCTCAACGTCGTCCTCACGCCCGGGCGCTACAACTCCGCGTACTTCGAGCACACCTACCTCGCCGAGAAGGCCGGCGCGGTCCTGGCCGAGCCGCAGGAGCTCTTCGTCGAGGACGAGCGGCTCTACTACCGCGGCGGCGCGGGCAAGCAGCTCGTGGGCGCCGTCTACCGGCGCCTCTCGGACGAGTTCCTCGACCCGCTGTGCTTCCGCGCCGACTCACTCATCGGCGTGCCCAATCTCATGAGCGCCTACCGCGCGGGCAACGTCGCCGTCCTTAACGCCCCCGGCAACGGCGCGGCCGAAGATAAGGGCATCTACTACTTCGTGCCCCGCATGGTCGAGTACTACCTCAACGAGAAGCCCATCCTCAAGAACGCCCCAACCTACCTGCCGTTCTATCCCGACGACATGGCCTACGTGCAGGACCACGCCGACTCGCTCGTGATCAAGGACGTCGCCGAGGCGGGCGGCTACGGGGTCGTCTTCGGAAGCAGCCTCACGGAGCAGAAGCTCGAGGACCTGAAGGCCCTCATCCGGCGCGAGCCGCGGCGCTTCATCGCCCAGGAGGTGGTCGACTTCCTGTGCCTGCCGACCTACATCGACGGCGAGATCGTGCCGCGCAAGGCGGACCTGCGCGCCTTCGTGCTCTCCGGCGCGCGCACCGAGGTCTGGCCGAGCGGCCTCACGCGCTACTCGCGCGAGGAGGGCTCCGCCATCGTCAACTCGTCCCAAGGAGGAGGGTTCAAAGACACATGGGTTCTCTCGTAGTATCCGGGGCGCCGGGCGCGCCCTTCGCATCCGCGATCTCGCTCGAGAAGGCCGACCACCTGCTGTGGCTCGGCCGCTACGCAGAGCGGGCCTACACCACGCAGAAGTTCATCCTCTCCGCCTACGACCAGGCCCTCGACGGCCAAGGCGACGGCTGGAAGGAAAGCCTCGAGGAGCTCGGATTCGACGACGAGGCCGAGACCCCGCGCGAGTTCTTCCGCGCGTGCATCTTCGACGCGGCGTGCCCAGCGTCGATCGCGCAGGCGCTCGACGCCGCCTACGACAACGCCGTGCGCCTGCGCGACGTGCTCGGCACCGAGTCGCTCGGCTACGTACAGATGGCCGTCGACGCCCTCGCTGCGGCGCAGGCGAGCGACGCTCCCCTGCTCGACCTGCAGCTCATTCAGGACAACATCATGGCGTTCAAGGGCTGCGTCGACGACTTCGTCGAGTCGGACGCCGCGTGCAACCTCATCAAGTGCGGGATCTCGGTCGAGAGGATCGACCTCTACGCGCGCCTCTCGTACAAGCTCGGCCGCGTGCGCCAAGAAGTGCACCGCCTCGCGGCGCGCGTGAACCGCACCGGTGCCCCATACAGCCAGCCCGACCTCAAGGCGCTGGTCGAGCTCGTCTACGCGCCGACGTTCCCCGACGCCGCAACCTACGACCAGCTCGGCCTGATCCTGCGGCACGCGGCGAGCGTTTTCTAGGGGCGGCTCATGAAGATCCTCAATTATTTCTTCGAGACACGCCTCGAGTTCAGCGAGCCGGTGCGCGACCACGACTTCGTGCTCCGCTGCATGCCGCCGAACACCGGCGCGCAGACCGTCATGGACGCGCAGATCATCGTGGAGCCACCGGCCTCGCTCGCCGCACAGGTCGACGGATTCGGCAACAACCTGCAGGTGGGAAGGCTCGAGGCGCCGCACTCGAGCTTCTCGTT
>NZ_DAWEMK010000152.1:0-3176 GCF_052362415.1 Paratractidigestivibacter sp.
GTCGAACGATATGCACGAATTGACCACCGCGTCGCCAGGCCTTGTGCCCGGCCGCGCTCTCACCATATGCGAAGGAGTCCCATGGCATCCAAATACTCCATGAACGACCGTCCCAGCTGGCCTTGCCGCGCCATCGTTACCGCCGGCGAGCCCTACGGCAACAAGGGCCTTCACTTTGGCCACGTTGGTGGCGTCTTTGTCCCGGCCGACTTCTTCGCCCGCTTCCTGCGCGACCGCCTGGGCCGCGAGAACGTCATCTTCACCTCGGGCACCGACTGCTACGGCTCACCCATCATGGAGAGCTACCGCAAGCTCAAGGAGAACGAAGGCTACGACAAGTCCATTAGCGAGTACGTCGAGTCCAACCACTCCCGCCAAGCAGCGACCCTCAACAACTAAAACATCAGCTGCGACATCTACGGCGGCTCGGGCCTTGAGCCGGCGGCCCAGATCCACAACGAGGTGACCGCCGAGATTATCGAGCGCCTGCACGAGCAGGGCACCATCTCCAAGCGCTCCACGCTGCAGTTCTACGACGCCAAGGCCGGCACGTTCCTCAACGGCCGCCAGGTCATCGGCCGCTGCCCCATCCAGGGCTGCAAGTCCGAGAAGGCGTACGCCGACGAGTGCGACCTGGGTCACCAGTTTGAGCCCGAGGAGCTCATCGCGCCCAAGAGCCAGCTCACCGGCGAGGTGCCCGAGCTGCGCCCGGTCGACAACCTCTACTTTGACCTGCCGGCCTACCTCGACTTTATGAAGACCTACACCGCCAAGCTTGCCCAAAACCTGCAGGTTCGCTCCGTGGTCTCCAAGACCATGGAGGAGTGGCTGCTGCCGGCTCAGCTCTACATCCAGAACAAGTTCCGCGAGGCCTTCGACGCCGTCGAGGACCAGCTGCCCGAGCACACCGTGCTGGAGCCCGAAGGCAACAAGAGCAGCTTTACCGTCACCTTCCCCAGCTGGAAGGAGCGCGACGACGCCCACGCGGTGCTCGCCAACGGCGGCGTGCGCTTCCGCAGCGGCAAGGCGCTCGTGCCCTTCCGCATCACCGGCAACATCGACTGGGGCGTTCCGGTGCCCGAGGTCGACGGCGTTTCCGACGTCACCTGCTGGTGCTGGCCCGAGAGCCTGTGGGCGCCCATCAGCTACACCCGCACCGTGCTCGCCCGCGATGCCAAGGCCGCCGGCGTGACCGAGGGCGTCGCCGCCCAGGATGCCGCCCTCATGGGCGAGCCTGCCGCCGATTCCACGCAGGTCCCCGCGCCCACCTACCAGCACAGCTCACTCGACTGGCGCGACTGGTGGTGCTCTGACGACGCACAGATCTACCAGTTCATCGGTCAGGACAACATCTACTTCTACTGCATCGCGCAGACCGCCATGTGGGAGGCCCTGGGTTGGGACCTCACGCAGAGCACCGTCAGCGCCTGCTACCACCTGCTCTACATGGGCAAAAAGGCGAGCTCGTCCTCGCAGACGCCTCCCCCGCCGGCAGACGACCTGCTCAACCACTACACCTGCGAGCAGATGCGTGCACATTGGCTGTCGCTCGGCCTGTCCGAGAAGCCGGTAAGCTTTAGCCCCAAGGCATACGACACGCGCGTGACCGGCAAGGACAAGGACGGCAACGAGGTGCGTGCCTGCGACGACAAGCGCGTCATCGATCCGGCCCTTAAGGAGAGCGCCCTTTTGACCGGCGTCTTCAACCGCCTGGCCCGCAGCTGCTTCTACGGAGTCGCCATCAAGGAGGGCGACGAGAGCCCGTACCGCAACGGTTGCATTCCCGCCGGCGCCGCTTCTGACACCGTGGTCGAAGCCGCCGAACAGGCAGTTCTCGCCTTTGAGCAGGCCATGTACAAGTTCGAGACGCACCGCGCGCTCGCCGTGTGCGACGACTACCTGCGTGCCGCCAACAAGCGCTGGAGCGACGCCTCCAAGGCCGCCAACAAGCTCGAGGGTAACGAGGCAAACGCCGCAATGACGCAGGCACTGGTCGACGCCTTTACCGAGCTGCGCGTGGCGACCGTGCTCATGCATGGTATTGTGCCGGCCGGCTGCGAGCTCATCTGCGAGTACTTCGACGCCGATCCGGTCGCCTTCTTTAGCTGGGACAACATCTTCGCCTCCACGGACGAGTTTGTTGAGAGCCTGGGCGAGAAGCCCGGCGAGCACCGCGTAAAGCCGCTGCCCCCGCGCTTCGACTTCTTCAGCAAGCACGAGAGCCAGTACTAAAGCACGCCAGTAGCGGCGTGCCCGGAAAGTAATCAATTTGGGACGGGAAGGAAAGACGGATGTCCAAGCCGCGTCGTCGTAAGCAAAAAAAGCAGGTTAAGGCCGAGCTCAAGCTCAGGCAGTTTGCCGCTACCGAGCTTTCCGACCAGCTTGCCGCCCTTCCCTGCGCCGCCGACCTGCCGCGCTTTATGGTCGACACGGTCGCCGGCGCCTACACGCCCACCGATGCCGAGCTCATGATCGAGGGCTTCGGTGCCGCGGACACACGCCCGGTCACGCTGCGCGCCAACACGCTCAAGGCGACCGCCGAGGACATCGCCACTGCACTCGACGAGGCCGGCATCGCCCACCAAACCGTTGCCTGGTACCCGGACGCTTTCATCCTGTCCGAGACCCAGGTTTCCGACCTGTGGGACCTCGACATCTACCGCGACGGCAAGATTTACTTGCAGAGCCTGTCGTCCATGATGCCACCGTTGGTCCTGGGCGCTCAAGCCGGCGAGGACATCCTGGACATGTGCGCGGCCCCCGGTGGCAAGACGACGCAGGTCGCCGCCCTCACCCAGGGCCAGGCACACCTCACGGCCTGCGAGATGAGCATTCCCCGCGCCGAGAAGCTCGAAGCCAACCTCCACCGCCAGGGCGCCAAAAACGTGCCCGTCATGCGTATCGACGCACGCGAGCTCGACGAGTTCTTCCGCTTTGACCGCATTCTGCTCGACGCCCCCTGCACCGGCACGGGCACCGTCATCAGCGGCAACGAGAAAAGCCTGCGCGGCCTGACCGAGCAACTGCTTGGCAAGTGCGCCCGCTCGCAGCGCGCGCTTCTGGACCGCGCCATGGGCGCTCTCAAGCCGGGTGGCACGCTCGTCTATTCCACCTGTTCGATCATGCCGCAGGAAAACGAGGACGCCCTGCAAGAGGCCCTCGACAAGCACATGGAT
>NZ_DAWEMK010000153.1:0-1602 GCF_052362415.1 Paratractidigestivibacter sp.
CTTCGCGAGCTCGGGGCCTTCCGGCGCGGCGCCGTCGGGGTTCGGGTCCATGAGCACGCGGTACACCTCCCGCGCTATGTAGCGCTTCAGGCAGCGGACCGCCTCCCGCCGGGACTTCCCCTCGGAGGTCCGCCTCGCCACGTACCTCCTCGTCCTCTCGTCGTACGCCATGCGCTTGATCGCGATCTCGTAGAGCGCCCAGTTCGCCTGCCGGTTGCCGCCGCGGTTGAGCCTGTGCCGGTCCGTCTTCCCGCTCGACGCGGGGATCGGGGAGGCGCCGCACATCATCGAGAACGCCGCCTCGCCCTTCAGCCTGCCGGGGTTGTCGCCGGCGGCCACGACCAGGGCGGCGGCGGTCGTGGTGCCGCAGCCCTCGACGCCGAGCAGCGCGGGCGCGTTCGCCTCCAGCAGCGCGCGGATGCGCTCGTCGAGGGACTCGACCTGGCTGCGGGCCTCCTTCCAGACCGCCGCGACGGACCGCAGCGAGGCCAGCACGCTCTCCTCGAGCGCGTCGCCCGCCTTCCTCCCGCGCGCGAGCAGCGGCATGAGGTCCTTCGGCCGCTCGCGGCCCCTGAACCGCTCCCTCAGGGCGCCCGGGGCCGTCGTGAGCATCGACTTCGCGCAGGCCACGCAGGACGTGGACGTCGCGACGGCCAGCCTGCGCGCGACGTAGAGCTGGCGCACCGCCTCGACCCAGCCGTCCTGCGACTTCGGCACGGAGCAGCCCCTCCCGGACGCCGCCTTGCGCGCCGCGCGCTCGGCGTCCAGCGGGTCGCTCTTCCCCTCGCCGGGCCTCGCCTTGTCCCTCTTGGGCCTGAGCACCTCGACCACGTTGTACCCGAGCTCCGCGAGCCTCCTCGTCAGCCCGGCCCCGTACGACGCCGTGCCCTCGACGCCGACGACAGCGCAGCTCCCCGGGTCGCCTATCGTCTCCGCCAGCCTGTCGTAGCCCTCGGGGTCGGCCCCGAAGCTCCCGCTCCAGATCTTCCTCCCGAGGCCGTCGAGCAGGCACAGGACATGCACGTCCTTGTGCGTGTCGACGCCCGCGATGACCGTTTCGCCTTCCATTTTCGCTCCCCTCGGTCTGCCGCCTGCTCCGCGCCCGGGTCTCCCAGACATTGCACTGACGGGAGCGCTACAATCCAATTGGCTTGTCCGATTGTCCGCGCTCATGCTCCTATTAGGTCATGGCAGGACTCCGGGACGCGGATGCCGGGGCGAGACAGGTCGGATTTGAGGACGGCCGAAGAGGCGTCAGCAGGTCAGTGGGTCATCGTCCCGGCATTCAGCATCAGGGTAGCGCTGCGACGCGGAAATCGCGCGCCGTTGCCGCGCCCCGCAGTGCCCGCTTCCCCCGAGAACAATTATCAGTGCAGGTCGTGGAAGGGCAAGACCGAGGTCTGGTCCCCAGATCTCCGTCTTGCCCCGCACTTCCGGATAGACGCAAAATAGGGGCGTTACTGCGCCTGGCGTGGACCGTTATATAGAGTTGCCAATTGGCAACAAGACGAATATAGTTAGCATTATGCTAACTAAGGGGTGGTTATGAATCGAACCAAGCTCCGACCGACATATTCACTTGACGAAGCGAAGTCTTTGGCT